>DATLOJ010000001.1:0-3632 GCA_035536315.1 Actinomycetota bacterium
AGCTGCCCGTTCGAGGAGGTCGAAAAGGAGATCCCGGCCTCGGGAAACATTCTCGACGTCGGGTGCGGCCACGGACTCTTCGTTTTTCTTTGCGCTCTGAAGAGTGAGGGCAGATCGGTAACAGGTATCGACGTGGATAAAAGCAAGATCGAAGCAGCCAGGAGCGTCGCCGGTTCGGCAGGCCGAGTCAGCGAAAGGGTTCACTTCATTGTTGGAGGAACAATCCCGAACTCGACCTGGGACGGAATCTCGTTCATCGACGTTCTCTACCTGCTCCCCGATGACACGAAAGAGTCCATGGTCCGCGCAGCAGCCTCGGCCTTGACCAAGAACGGGGTACTGGTCATCAAGGAGATCGCCAAGCGACCTCGTCTGAAATACCTGTGGGCATTTCTCCAGGAAATCGTTTCGGTCAAACTCTTGCGGTTAACGGCAGGGCGGACCGTCAGCTTTGCCGAGCCTGAAGAGATCGCTAGGTGGATGAAGGAAGAGGGTCTCGATGTAAAGACCCGGCGAGTGGATGGGGGCTATCTGCATCCTCACCATCTGATTGCGGGAGTGAGATGAGCCAGAAGCCTTTGATCCGCAGACTCAGCGAGCGGACCCTCGACTTACTCATCGGCGTCAAGGGAGCAAATACATCAGTCGAATTCATGGCCGGAGGCCGCAAGTTCAAGGTCCTAGTTCCCGACGACTCGCTGTGGGGCGTGGTCACCGACATCCTTTTATTGGGCAGTTATGAACGAGGGGGCATCAAGCTCGCAAACTTCCGCGGGACGGTCGTTGACGCAGGCGCTCACGCGGGGGTTTTCGCACTGGTGGCCTCCGCTCATGCGCGAACTGTCTATGCACTGGAGCCGCACCCGGGCAACTGCGAGCTCCTTGCCAGAAATGTCGAGGCCAACGGAGCAAACAATGTCACCGTTATGGAAAAGGCTCTCTGGTCGAACTCCTCCCCGGTGGCCATGTCGGAGGGATCCAATTCGATGGCCCCGTTCATCTCGGAAGAGGGAAACCTGAAGGCTGAGGCCGTAACACTCGCCGATCTAGCCGGGGGCAGGGACATCGACCTGCTCAAGCTGGACATCGAGGGGGCCGAGGCGAGCGTGCTGAGCTCGGCTCGAGACGAGGACCTGCTGCGGATTGGAGCAATAGTCATAGAGGTGCACGGACAGCATGATCCGTTTGCCGCAGACAGAATCCGCAACCGCTTGACGAGGCTGGGCTTCAGCGTTGACGAGATGCCCCCGGCCTTTCTCACTTGGCGCGACTCCATGCGAAAGCTCAGATTGAGCAGAAGACACGTAAGACATCAGAAACGCTTGAAGGCGGCGGTTGCGTTGGCCATAACAGGGGCCGCACTGCTGGGGCCATTTGGGGGGTTGCGCAAGAAGCTAAACGCGGAGGATCTGTCGTTCATCTACGCGAGGCGGAGGTAGTCCCCGAAACTCGGCCCCACCAGCGGTGTTTTCTTCTCGGGCGACGGGTACTGTTCCAACGATGACCGTCTCAAAAGCAACAAAGCTGCCCGATGTCATGCGCGGAGTCGCAGGCGGAGTAATCCTCGGGCTCCCCCTCGTCTATACGCAGGAAGTTTGGCTGCATGGAGCGACCCTTCATCCCTTTGTAATTACGCTCATGCTGCTCGTATCGTTCGGTCTCAACTTCTCGCTATCGAAGTACGTGGGGTTCGAACCGGGCAGAACTCAACGACCATTGGAGGATGCCGTCGTAGGTTTTGGTCTGTCCTTTCTCCTGGCAGCCACCCTCCTTTTTCTCCTTGATCGCATCAATTTCTCGATGCAGCTCGAGAATGTCCTGGGAATCGTTGCGTTCACAGCGATCCCGACTTCCCTGGGATTTTCTTTGGGCAACGCCCTCGCACCCCAGGAGGGTGGCACCGGGTCTCAGGAGATGAAGGGAGGCGCCGGTGACCTTCTTGCGGCTGCGGCAGGCGCTGTCGTTCTTTGCCTCAACATCGCGCCGACCGAGGAGCCGGTTCTCCTCGCGTACCAAGTCGACATCGTCAGGCTCGTGCTCATTATCGTCACGAGTCTCACTCTCTCTTACCTCATGGTCTTTTACGCTGAGTTCGGTGGTGTGGCGAGCCGCACCCAGTCCGAAAGCATGGTTCATCACCCAATCGTCGAGACATTGCTTGCATACCTGGTCGCGTTTTCAGTCGCCGGCCTGTTGCTTGTGGCGGTGGGAGAGATCGACAATTTTGGCGGCGCCAGCCTTGCCGAGGCCGTCGTGCTCGCGCTTCCTGCTTCAATGGGGGCCGCATTGGGAAGGCTGCTGGTATGAGCTCGGCTAAAAAGAAGACCGATCTGAAACGCAAGCGCACAGCATTCGAATGGGCCATCGGGATCGTTGCTGCCGCTTGCATCACCACGATGGTCGGGGGCCTTGTCTATTACGGCTTCACGGCCGGCACCGGCCCCCCCGACCTGGCGGCCACAATTACTCCCGAGGGTGAGGGAAAGTACACGCTCACCGTCACCAACAAAGGAGGAACGACGGCAGAAGACGTCGTCGTTGAAGTCACATCCGGCGAAGACGTGCAAGAGGTCCAATTTCTCGCTGTGGCCAAAGGTCACAAAGAGGAAGCCACGGTGATTTTCGAAGAGGCGGGTCAGCAGCCCGAAGCCAAGGTCCTTACCTTCAAGGAGCCCTGAGCGCGAGCTGTCGGCGTCGTCCCCGAAAGTTAAATGTCATATGTTCTTAGTCGCCTCTCTCCGAGAGAGAGGGCTCAACGATTTCGAGTGCTCGCCCACGTAGCGGCGAACCTCTTCCGGATCGACCCACGCGTAGGAACGCAAGCCCCAACCAATCGCTTTTCGTATAAAGAAGTCCTTATGATCGAGGTTGGACTCGATCGTTCCGTAGAGCAACGCCAGATCGGTCTTCTCCTTCAACGCCACCTGGCAAATGATCGAGGTTCTGCGCTTCCACAAATCCGAGGACCGGCTCCACTTTCGCATCAACCGCTTGATCTCTGGGGGATGACGAACTAGTAACTTCTTGCCGATACGGTGTACTGCGACGGCATCGACGTAATCCCACCAGGCGCCATCCACGACCATTTCTTCGTACATGGGCAGGGCGCTCATATCCTGGAAGTCCTCATAGAAGCGATGCCCGGTCAGCTCAATAGCCGCGTATCTCTCCTCTCGAAACTTCGCATCCCTCCACAGCTCGAGGGCAGCGTTCATCCAGTCAGATTGATTGGTAAAACGGTGCTCATCGAACAAGGGCTTGCAGACCCGGCGTTGCACGGGGGCCCCCACTCCGTAGTAGGGCATCGCCGACTTCATATAGGCCTGCATCTTCGGCGCCCTTGCCGGGTCCGCCGCTTCCGAAAGGCCGCGTCGGAGCAGCCCAATTAGCTTCTTCACGCTCATATACTGCCGCCCATGGGGTTAATGGACAAAGCCAAGGACGCAGTGGAAGAGGCCAAACGCAAAGCGTCTGAAGCAGCCGAACAAGTAAAGCCCAAGCCCGCCGAGGGGTTATCCCCTAAGGACGGGTTGCAGGAGTTCAAGACTCAGATGAAGGCCGCAGGCAAGTGGGGCAAGTCTTCGCTTTCTACGATCGTGGAGAAGATCGACCCAGGAGTACTTGCCGAGCTC
>DATLOJ010000002.1:0-8293 GCA_035536315.1 Actinomycetota bacterium
GGGACGACGATCGTCACCGCGCCGGGCCATGCAGAAACCGCGATCTTCTCCGCATCACTGTTCAGCTCACCAAGCTCGCGGGCGACTTCCAAGCTGTGAACGAGGACGGGAATGGGTTTGTCGGTGGACCTGCTTTTCACCTGGAAGATCCTCGCCACAGCATTCGCGTTAGCCGCGGAGGCCGCAATTCCATAGACGGTGTCGGTTGGAATAACCACAAGCTCGCCGGTTTCGAGGAGGGATGCGGCCTTCTCAACGGCTTCCGGCAAGGAGGCAACTACCTCGATGGCAGCCGCCCTTCGACTATCCGCTCACGTCCAGCCAGATCTGGCAGCACTGCAACATCGGCAAAGCGGGTCTCGAGCACCTCGGACAACCTTGCGGCGAGTCGCGGAGACGTCTCCATCACCAGCCATCCATCCGGCTTCAACCATCGCGCAGCATCGCGCGCGACGCGAATCGAGAGTTCGGCTCCGTCGCCGCCCCCAAACAAGGCCAGGCTGGGCTCATGAACACGAATCTCTGGAGGGCACTCTGCGATTGTCTCTTCGTCCAGGTAGGGCGGGTTGGCCGCTACCAGGTCGAACTTTTGCTCGAGCGTGGAAGGAAGGGACTGCAAAAGGTCGGAGTGAAGCACGCGCACATCAGGCACACCCAAAGCCTTTACGTTTTCGCGGGCCCAGCGAAGCGCCTCTGCACTTAGATCCGTTGCATAAACGGTGGAACCGGGGTGCTCCGTCGCGATGGCGATGGCAATGGCACCCGAACCCGTGCAGATGTCTGCAACGACTGGCTCTTCTATCCCTGAGATGTGGCCGAGCGCAGCCTCGACGAGGATCTCGGTTTCCGGTCTCGGGACCAGAACCCCGGGCCCAACTTGCAGGTCGAGCCTTCGAAAGTGCGCAAAACCCGTGATGTATTGAAGTGGCTCTCGGTCCAGCCGCCGCTCGACCATTGAAAGAAAAGCACCGGCGACTTTTTCGGGAATCTGCTGTGCACGCCCGAAGAGTTCCGCTCTTCCCAGACCGCTGGCAGCCAATAACATCTGCTCAGCTTCAGTTTCCGCCGACTCGATGCCTGCGTTTCGCAGACCGTCGCGTGCTTCGTTCAACAAACTCAAAACATCAGTTTCGAGAACGTTCACGATCCTTCTCCGGTCAGGACCTCTGATCTCTCTTTGGCGATCAGGGCATCGATGAACTCATCGAGATCTCCGGCCATCACCCGTGGGAGGTCATGAACAGAGACGCCGACGCGGTGATCGGTGACCCTGTTTTGCTGAAAGTTGTAAGTCCGAATCTTTTCCGAACGGTCGACCGTTCTTACCTGACTCTGCCGCGCGGCAGACTTCTCCGCCTGCTCCTTCTCCTGCTGCATCTTGAGCAGCCTGGCCCTCAAAATGCGCAACGCTTTATCTCTGTTTTGCAGCTGAGATTTCTGGTCCTGGCAGGTAACGACTTCTCCCGTCGGCTTGTGAGTCAAGCGCACTGCCGAGTCGGTCGTGTTGACCGACTGGCCCCCGGGCCCGCTGGAGCGAAAGACGTCCCATTCGAGGTCGGCCTGGTCGATCTGGACCTCGATCTCTTCTGCCTCGGGAAAAACAAGTACCCCGATGGCCGAGGTGTGGATGCGTCCTTGCGATTCGGTTTCAGGAACGCGCTGAACCCGGTGGACGCCAGCCTCGTGTTTCATACGGCTGAACGCGCCCTTTCCTTTGATGGCGAATGTGACTGACTTGAAACCACCTCGGCTCGACAGGTCGGATGCCAGCACCTCGTTCTTCCAGCCTCGTTTTTCTCCATAGAGCTGATACATGCGAAAGATGTCCCCGGCAAAGAGGGCAGATTCGTCGCCGCCCTCCCCCGCTTTGACCTCGACGATGACGTCCTTGTCGTCGTTCGGGTCCTTCGGAAGTAGCAGGAGCTTCAGCTCTTCCTCGAGCTTGCTCGCGAGGGCCCCCTGCTCAGAGATCTCGAGCTCGGCCATCTCCTTGACCTCGGGATCGCTGTCCTCCTTCATCATCTGCTTTGCAGACTCGATCGCCTCGACTGCATGCTTCCACCGCCTGTAGGACGTGACGGTTTCCTGAAGCTCGGCGTTGAGCTTGCCGAGTTCTCTAAGTTGGTTTTGGTCGGAGGTCACGGACGGGTCAGAAAGCTTCACCTGAACCTCGTCGTACTTGGCCTCGAGCTCTGCGAGCCGTTCAAACACTTTGGAAAACCCGGATGGAAGTTATGAAGGGGTGGCAGCCCCGGGCTCGGGCTGCAGTAGCGAAGGCACTTGAGTCTCCACAGTCTTGACCTGGACGGTCTCTCTAGCGGTCTCGGTCATGGCCTCTCTTGCAATCACGGCCTCCATTGCCTTGATGGCAACCTCGATCTGCTCGTGATCCGGCTTGCGCGTTGTGATCTTCTGCATGGCGAGTCCGGGCATGCTGGCGATGCGGAACACAACGGAGCGGTCGTTTTTACCAGCCGCACGAATCACTTCATAAGAGATCCCGGCCAGCAGCGGAATCATCAAGACGCGAGCCGCAAGCCGGAGCGGAATGTTGGCAGGGAGCATGAGGTCGGCAATCAGGTGCCCGATGATCGTGAGAAACATAATGATGAAGAGAAAGTTAGTGCCGCAACGGACGTGCAAGGTCGTGTACTTATCGACGACTTCCGGCTCTAGCGGCTCGTCATTCTCATACGCATAGATCGTCTTGTGCTCTGCCCCGTGGTACTGGAACACTCGCTTGATGTCCGGAATCAGTGAGATCAGAAGGATGTAGCCAACGAAGAAGGAAATTCTGATCCCCCCCTCGAACAGGTTTTGGACGAGGTCGCTCTCGAAGCCCAGCTTTCTTCCACCCACCTTGGAGATGAATGCAGGCAATGTGATGAAGATGGCAAGAAAGAACACCATGCCAATTCCCATCCCCCAGCCCATGCTCTTGTCGGCTGCCGCCTGATCTTCCTCATCGAGCTGGTAGCGGCCTGAGATCTTCAAAGCCTTCAGGCCAATAGAAAGAGACTCAACAAGCGTGTAGACCCCGCGCACGAATGGCCACTTCATCCACGCACGCCGGGGGCCGGAAATCGAGTAAGCCTCGACAACGATCTCGGAATCGGGTTTGCGACAGGCGATTGCCCACGAGACCGGACCGCGCATCATGACGCCCTCCATGACGGCCTGCCCTCCAATGGAAGGTTTAGAAGCCATTTTTCTTCTTAGGAAGTGGCGTCTGGCGTCTGTCGCTTTCCGTACTTCTTCTGGAAGCGCTCGACGCGGCCACCTGTATCGACCAGCTTTTGCTTGCCGGTGTAGAAGGGGTGGCAGTTCGAGCACAACTCGACGTGGAGGTCTTCCTTCGTCGAGCGCGTCCGAAAGGTGTTCCCGCAGGAACAATGGACCATCGCCTCTTTGTAATCCGGATGAATCCCCTGCTTCATTTCGTTCTCCCGCTGCTTAGTGCATCAAAGGTAGCACGGGCGTCTAATTGCCCCCTGCCTTGGTGCAGCTACCCCGCTGAGGGTGGCAGAAATGTCTCCACCTTCCGGCAAGTCGGACACCGGTAGACCTCCAGGGGCAGTTTTCCGGCCGAGACTCCCAATTTGGAGTCCTCTCCCGATGCCCCCGCTACCTGAAACTCCTGAACGCCGGAGAAATCCATCGTCGACTGGCAGGTCGAACATCGCAGCTCCGGCCCCCGAGCCTGGCGCCGCGCCTTCGCCTTGTCATAGGACTTGGCAGCTCGGGTGCTGACGATGAACGTGGTCACCAGGGCCACTACAAGCAGTCCGACGAGGACAATCAGGTAAAGCGTGGTAGCCCTCATGTAAGACCTCTTAAACGGCTTACTTGTGTACCACTAGCCGGTCGGGCGCTTGCCGACCTCCGCAAGGAACTGAGCGTTGCCCTTGGTGTGGCGCATCTTGTCGATCAAGAGCTCCAGGCCCTGCAGCCCCTCCAGTGCGTGGAGAACGTTGCGAAGCTTCCAGACTGCAGCAAGCTCGTCCTTCTCGAGAAGCAGTTCCTCTTTACGAGTTCCGGATGCGTCGATGTCGATGGCGGGGAAGATCCGCTTCTCGGACGCCCTGCGATCGAGCCGAAGCTCCCAGTTACCGGTGCCTTTGAACTCCTCGAAGATGACCTCGTCCATTCGAGAACCGGTGTCAACAAGTGCGGTGGCGAGGATCGTGAGGCTTCCTCCGTGCTCGATGTTTCTAGCCGCACCGAAGAACCGCTTCGGCGGGTAAAGAGCAGTTGAGTCGACCCCACCCGACAGGATTCGCCCGGATGCCGGCGTCGCCAGGTTGTAAGCCCTGGAAAGCCGGGTGATTCCATCAAGCATGATCACCACGTCCTCACCGAGCTCGACCAGTCTCTTGGCGCGGTCGAGCGTTAACTCCGTTACCTGGATGTGATCGTCGGAAGGTCGGTCGAAGGTGGAGTAGATGATCTCCCCGTCGACGCTTCGCTGCATATCGGTTACCTCTTCCGGACGCTCGTCGACCAGAAGAACGATCAGCTTGCACTCGGGAGCGTTCTTGCGAATCGAGTTTGCGATCTGCTTCATAACGGTCGTCTTCCCGGCCTTCGGCGGGGAAACGATCATTCCGCGCTGCCCCTTACCAATGGGAGCAACCAGATCGATGATCCTTTGCGTGATACCGCCGGGATCGTCCTCCAGCTCGAGGCGAATACGATCCTCGGGATAAAGCGGAGTAAGACGTTCGAACCACGGGCGCCCCTGCAGCTCTTCGGGCGTCTTGCCGTTTACCTGCTCGATACGAACCATTGCGCGGTACTTCTCTTTTTCAGACTCGCGAGGTCTCCTGGCCATTCCTTGGATCTTGTCGCCACGGCGTAGCTGAAAGCGACGGACCTGTGAAACGGCAACCCAGACATCTTCCTGTCCCGGCAGATATCCGCTCGTGCGAAGAAAGCCGTAACCCTCCGGAAGGATGTCGAGAACACCTATGACTGCTTCGAGCTCCGACTCGTCGACCGGCTCGAACTCGCGGGGTCGCCCCTCGGAACGGTTGTCCTGCCCGCGATCGCCGCGGTCTCCTCTGCCACGGTCACGGCCGCGACGGCGGCGTCCACGGTCTCTGTCTCGGTCGCCACGTTCTCTGAACGGGCCGTTGAAGTCACGGCGCGGCTCGGTCTCGACCGGCGCACTCGAGGATGGGGCTCGCGTTTGTGCCTGCGCGGCGGGGGCCGGGGAGGCCTGCGCGGGGGCCGGCGCGGCCGGCGCAGCTGCTGCCGAATTCGTAGCCGTTCCGGTTGTTGAGGCGCCACCTGCAGCACCGTTTGAGCGGGGCTGCTTGATGATCGCTTCGATCAGCTCGGCTTTCTTCAGGCCCTTCTGGGAAACACCAAGCTCACCGGCAATCGTTTGAAGCTCGGCAACTTTCTTTCCGGCAAGTTCTTCCCGGTTGTGGTTCGTCTGTGTCATTTACTTTCCTTCTGTAGTGCTTCCCAATCCTCGGTAAAAGATTTGATACCGGCATCGGTAAGCGGATGTTTCACTAACTGCTTGAAAACCTTGTGCGGCATAGATGCGATTTCTGCCCCCAGCTTCGCCGCCGCCAGCACATGCATGGGGTGACGAAGACTTGCTGCAAGAACCTGAGTCTCGTAACCCTGGGCATCGTAGATTGTGCAGATTTCTGCAAGAAGGGCGATTCCGTCTGACGAGATGTCGTCTACTCGGCCCAGGAACGGAGAAACAATATACGCCCCTGCCTCAGCCGCAAGTATGGCCTGTGCTGGCGAAAATACAAGTGTCACGTTCACTTTGACGCCATCGTCTGTCAAAGCGCGCACTGCTCCAAGGCCCTCGGGGGTCATGACTACCTTCACAATTGCGTTGGGAGCGACAGAGGCCAGCTCCTGTCCCTCCTCGATTAGATCCTTGGTCGTCAGCGTGGTTGTCTCCAAAGAGACCGGGCCGGGAACGATCGCGCAAATCTCTTTAGCGTGAGCGATCCAGTCGGTAGGCCTTTCCTTTGCTATGAGAGTCGGGTTGGTTGTGATGCCTCCCAGCACCCCCCACCCGCTTATCTCGCGAATCTCATCGAGATTGGCGGTGTCGAGAAACAGTTTCACGAATGCCTCCTTCTTCCGAGAACCTCCCAGTGCTTCACCCTGGAAAGCCTTCCTTTCCGCACCACTTCCCCGTTGTCGCCGTAAGAAAATGCTCGGGGAGCGTTGGATGCCATGTCGCCCTTGTCCCGGGCCGCCCCCAAAGTCTTCTTGACGACAAGAGAAACAATTTCCTGAATGGTTGAGTCGAGGTCGAACACCTCGACAACAGGCACGCCGCGTTCCTCTGCAAGCGCGTTCACGTGATCCTGGATCAACCTTATCTTCTCAAAAGAGTCAAGGTACTTCCCGTGCGGCCGCGATTTCGTCTCGATCGCGCGCATGTGGAAGTGGCTGCGGTGAAGGTCCTCGTCACCCACACACATCACGATTGGAACAAGAACAGCCTCCTTGAATTCTTCCTCCCACCCGTCGAGGAAGCCCGGCACCAAATGGGCACCTTCGACGATGATGTCGGTGCCCTCCTCGAGCGCTCTTGCGATCAAGCCCTTGATTCCAACGGCCACGGCTTGAACCTGCTCTTGAAATCCAACGAGCACCGCGTCGCTCGAGTTCCTTACAGCAACCGGAGCCACAACATCGGCATTGAATGACGAAACGTGAAGAGATGGGACGAGATCCGCCGAGAGAGCCGAACGCAACACCTCCCTGATTGCGTCGGTAGAAACAACTCTTGTGATCCCCAGACGCGTTGCCAGCTGAGTTGCCACCGTCGACTTCCCCACGCCGGTTGCGCCGCCGAGCAGGATGACGAGCGGGACGTCGAGCTCTTCTACGGTCTGCCACTTCAGGTAACTGTCGGCGTACCTCTCCCCACGCTCGCGAAGAAAACCTGCGGCAATGTCTCTCAATTCCTTGCTCGTGATTTCTAGTCGGTGCTCGCCGAGCAGCTTCTGTTCGATCCTCTCTGCAATTGCGAAAGCCTCTGCAGCCGGAAGCCCGGAGACCGACAGAGATGAAGCCATCAGGCCCTTCGAATAAGGAAGTCCGTAGTCCCTGTCGGTTATGACGATGTGCTGCGAGCGCTTGCGGCCCCTCATTTGTTGAAGCTCTCGGCCGCGCTTTTGGCAAGCTTTAACAGAAGTTCATCGATGTCCTGGTCGTCAACGGGCACAGGCCTGTTTTCGACGTAAACAACTTCCATGTCTTTGTCCATGGCGGCCCTCGTAACTACATCCACCCCCGCCGCCTTCAATTCGACAACGGCAACCTCGGCCTGATCGAACGTCTCCAACTCTTGACGAAGGGTCGCCCTGTCTGCAAGGGAATGTGAAACGTGAACGACTTCTGCGTCGTGCTCTTCCTCGAGATGCCTTTTCAAAGTGGGGCCTGCTTCCTTCGGTGCTGTCGTGGCATACAAGACTTTTTTCCCGGCTACGTCTGCAAGGGGGTGAGGTCGGAAGACGGTGCGAATAATTTCGAGCTTTTTTAGAGATCCTCTGCGGATGCAGCTCTCGACCGCTTCTAATTGTTCCCGGTCGATGGACTCCTCACACATTGTAAGCACAACCAGGTCGCTCAGCAATAACCGGTAGTAGCCGAAGTAACTGCAAAGGTGGGATGGGTCAATAGCGGCGTTTACTATGAGGATCCCGGCGTCCCAGCCGGCCTCCGGAAGTGCGGATCCACTTCCCTCGAGTATCACCAGACCCGGCTCGAGTTCATCCAGCTTCTCGATGGCGGCCGGGTAGTTACCGAATGATGTTTGGCCGGCCAGGCCCCCTCCTGCACGCCATGCTCCGATCGTTGGGACGCCGCCGATCAGCGCATCCTCCAGATAGTCGCTCGCAGCGTGCTTTCCCTGGTCAACCATTTCGAGAAGCGATTTCGCATCGAGAGATTCGGGCCGGGAGATGACCTCCGGCTCGGGGGGCCCGCCTCGGCCCATTGCGACGATCACTGGCTTCAATCCCTTCTTCCGATACAGGCCCGCCGCGTAACCGGCAACCGCCGTCTTGCCCGTTCGTTTTCCAGTCCCGATGATTCCTATTGACGGAAAGTCCACGATGTCTGGCAAGGCCGGTGGCTTGAAGACAAAGTCGGCGCCAATGTATTCGGCTCCCTTCCATAGCGCGACAGACGCAAGGCGGAACCTGGCCGTGTAACCGAGCACTGGCTCGTCCGAGATGTCGATGACGCGCGTCGCACCGTGATCGTCGAGCGCTTTTGCAAGAGCCGCCTCGGGATCCTTACTCGC
>DATLOJ010000003.1:0-4569 GCA_035536315.1 Actinomycetota bacterium
CACCAGTTCCGAGGACTCGCATATCTGAATCGCCTCGTGCAGGTCTTCGGGCAGCGCGTCGATTCCCTGTGCCAGCCTTTGTGACTCGGACATCTCGTAGATGTTGTCGTCGGCCTCCGCCGGCAGCTCGTAGTTCTGCTCGATGCCCTTCAGGCCCGCGGCCAACATCACGCTGAAAGCCAGGTACGGGTTACAGGCCGGGTCGGGGAAGCGGGCCTCCAGGCGCGTCGCGCTTTCCTTGCCTGGCTTGTACATCGGCACGCGTACCAGGGCCGAACGGTTTCTTCGGGCCCAGCAGATGTAGATGGGGGCCTCGAATCCGGGGATCAATCGCTTGTATGAGTTGACCCATTGGTTGGTTACCGCGCAGATCTCTCTGGCGTGATGAAGGATGCCAGCCAGGAACGCCTTGCCGACCTTCGACAAATGTGCGGTGTCCGACTCCTCGAAGAACGCGTTGCGGTCCCCCTCGAACAGGGACATGTGGGTGTGCATTCCGCTTCCGTTGATACCGGCCACGGGCTTTGGCATGAACGTCGCGTACACACCTTTCTCCTGAGCGACTTCCTTCACAACCAATCGGTAAGTGATGACGTTGTCGGCCATCGTCAATGCGTCGGCGTAGCGAAGATCGATCTCATGCTGCGATGGAGAGACCTCGTGATGCACGTACTCAACCGGGATTCCCATCTCTTCCAGGTATTCGACTGTTTTCTTGCGCAGGTCTCCGGCTTCGTCGAGTGGAGTGAGATCGAAGTACGAGCCGTGATCGAGAAACTCGGTTCCGGCGGAATCCTTGAAGTAGAAGTACTCGAGTTCCGGCCCGACATAGTACGAATAGCCGAGCTCGGCGGCGCGGCCGAGCGCCCGCTTGAGGACTTGCCGTGGATCTCCTGCGAACGGAGTCCCGTCCGGCATCTTGATGTCGCAGAACATTCGGGCCGACCCTGGTTTCTCCGAACGGGTTGGCATGACTTGAAACGTAGAGGCGTCAGGCAAAGCGATCATGTCCGACTCTTCGATTCGGGCGAACCCTTCTATCGAAGAGCCGTCGAAACCCATCCCCTCGTCGAGAGCTTCTTCGAGCTCCGTCGGAGTGATGTCGAACGCTTTCAGAAACCCGAGGATGTCGGTGAACCATAAGCGGACGAACTTGATGTTGCGTTCCTCGACCGTCCGCAGGACGAACTCGTGGTCGGGAGTCATCGCCATTGATCACCCTCCGTTGGTTCAGTCCGGCGAGCGTAGCCCGGGGATGTTTCGGCGGTGTTACCCGGAGAACCGGTAACCGACATTGCGCACAGTCTCGATCGCGTGTGCGTGGTGCCCGAGCTTTGCCCGCAGCCTTCTGACATGAACGTCCACGGTTCTGGTGCCCCCGAAGAAGTCGTAACCCCAAACTTCCGAAAGCAGGGTTTGTCGGGAACAAACCTTGCCGGGCCGGTCGGCCAGATATGCGATGAGCTCGAACTCTTTGAACGTGAGCGGCAGCACCTCTTCGCCAACGCGCACCTCGAAACGGTCGCGGTTGATGGTTATGTCGCCCCGGCGCACGACGCTTTGCGGCTCTGTTTCAGCCGAACCGGTTAACCGGTCTAGCCGAGCATCGAGCTCAACTCTTGTGCATCCGGACAGAACGAAGTCCGACACGCCACAGGAGAAATCGAAGCGATCGAGATCCTCGCCTTCGAGAACGACGACGAAAGGTGGCTCTGCCTCTTGCCGCAGTTTGCGAATCAAAGCGGCGGCTTCGTCGCCCCTTCGCCTGCCGTCGACCAGGATCACGTCTACGAGACGTTTTGCGAGCAGCTCTGGAGTCGACTCGGAAAACGGAATCGGCTCCGGTGCGGGGCGGCGCCCCTGCAACGCGCCGAAGGACTCTTCAGGGTCGTCTCTAGCGGAGGCCAGCCAAAGCAAGCGGATCACCGACCAAGTCTAGAGGTCGTTCGAGGGCCCATTAGTAAGCTGTCCCCCGTATGAACAAGCTTTCGTATTACGTCGAGAAGTTTCACCCCGATATCGCGCCCGAGTTCACCTCGCCCGCCGAGGAGTTCGCCCTTTTGTCCGTGGACGGAGTTGTCCTCGAGGGAGTGCGACTAAGGGGCGTTGGAGAGGTTCAGTTTCTCGTTGTGCACGGCCTGACGGCCAACATGCGATCTCCCGGTATTCGACAGTTCATCGAAGCGTTTGCGGAATTCGGCGATGTTTGGGCAATCGACCTGCGTGGTCACGGTCTCTCCGGAGGCGCATGCACTCTTGGCGTTATGGAGGCCGAGGATGTGGCCGTCGCTTCCAGGCACATCCGCGAAACCACCGGAAGACCTCCCATAGTTATCGGCCTTTCGATGGGCGCCGCGTCCGCGGTTCGCGCAGCTGCACTGATAGAGCCGGTGAAGGGGATCGTTTCAATTGGCGGACCCGCCCGCTGGGACGGCCCCCGAGGCCGCGGCGCAAAAAGGATGAAGCTCGTCTGGGAAATCCCGGGGGGAACGACACTCATCCATCTGCTCACCGGTGTCCGAATAGATCCGATCTTTACCGACTGTGATGAGCCAGCCGCCGTCATCCCAAAGATCAGCCCGGCTCCCGTTCTCGTTGTGCATGGTGATGCCGACGAGTTCTTTCCCCTCGAAGAGGCTATCGATCTTTACGACTGCGCTCTCGATCCGAAGGACCTGTGGGTGGTCCCGGGAGGCGGTCACGCGGAGGGGCTCTTCATGGTGCCGGGCCGAGAAGTCGATCGTTCAGCGGTCTCGGCCTTCGCCGGGCAAATATGGAGAAGGGTGCAAGCCCTTCTCATAGCGGACAGTTGATGCCCAGGGTAAGGATGTTTGGTGCCTTGCGCGAGCTTGCCGGTGGAGGGTCCGCCGAGGTGCCGGCCCCGACTCTCGCGGAGCTGCTCGACCGGCTATGCGAGCTTCACGGAGACGAATTCAAACGCTCTCTTGGCTACGCGCAGGTCCTGGTGAACGGCGAGACAATCGAGGGAGACGGCATGAGCGTGGAACTCGGGGACTCGGATGAAGTAGCGCTTCTGCCCCCGGTGTCCGGCGGATGAAGCATGCTCTCCTGATAACCAACCTCAACGCTCGATCCGTTTCAGAGCGAGTCAAGCGCGTAATCGTCAAAGCCCTTTCTGCCGACCTCAAGCTCGAGGTGCAAGACACCAAGGCCCGCAATCACGCGACAGAGCTTGCGGCCGATGCGGCCGATCGAGGACTCGACCTGGTCATCTCCTTCGGTGGCGACGGGACGATGAACGAGGTCGTCAACGGGCTCGCTGGATCGGAGACTGTGTTGGGCCTTCTTCCCGGAGGCATGGCGAACGTCTTCTGCCGGACGCTCGGTATGCCGGTAGACATCGTGGAGGCGACAGGAGTCATGCTCACGGGTCTGCGCGATTTCAGGACGCGCCCGATCAATATCGGCAAGATCGAAGACCGGTACTTCGTCATGTCCTGTGGCGTGGGCATTGATGCCGCGACGGTAAGAAGGACCGAGGCCAACCCCGTGGCCAAGCGGAAGTACAAACACTGGTTCTTTCTCTCCTCCGCTTTCAAGACCGCGTTCACAGAGTTCAGGCGAGTCGATCCATTCATTACGATGAAGTCGGGAGAATCGAGTGACCGGGTCGTGTTCGCCGTCGTGTCCAACATCCCCACCTTCACCTATTTCAAGAACATGCCCATTACGGTCACGCCAGACGCCAAGCTCGATGAGGGCCTGGATGTGTTCGCGATGCGCAAATTCACGATGCCGTACATTCCCCGCCTTCTCTGGTCTGCCTTCCACTCCGGCTCCCATGTCCGGTACAAACACTCTGCTTACTGGACCGATCTTTCAGAAGTCTCGATCGCGGCCGACGAGGGCAGGACGTTTGCAGTTCAGGTGGACGGTGAGTATCTAGGCGAAAGGTCCGAGGTAAACGTAACCTCGGTTACAGATGCAATCAAAGTTCTTACCTAAGACTCCGGCTCAGAGCAGGCTTCTACTCATCGCGCTTGCGCTGGTAGCGGTGACCATCGCGACGCTGATCGATCGCGATGTGTTCGCCGGCTTCGTAACCGCCGTCGTCCTCGTCGGGGCCGTCTATCTGTACCGCATGCAAAATCCCGTCGAGGCCCGGCTCTTCTGGCCGATTCCGGGAATTGCGGCGGCGGCATTCCCCGCACTGGCGTCCCGATGGGGGGAGGCTGGCGTGTTCTACGCCGCAGGACTCGCGCTTCTCATCTGTGGGGGGGCCGGAGTGGTCGCCGGCCTTCGGCCGGGATCGACCGTGTCTGTCGCGACTGCAATCAACAACGCCTTTTATCTCGGGTTCACATCAGCGTTCTTGGTGATCCTGCGGTCGCAGGAGGAGGGGTTCCGGCTCGTTCTTGCGCTCCTGTTGATGGCGGCCGCCTACCTTGTGGTTTCGAGGGTCGCCGGCCCCCTTGCCGGTGGGCCGGCTCTTTGGGGAGAGCTCCCCTGGATAGGTGCGCTCGCGGGAATCGCAGCAGCGGGGCTGGCGGGGGCCGTATCCTCGGCTTTCATCGATGACAGGTTCACGGTTCCGGCCCTTCTCATCGT
>DATLOJ010000004.1:0-15087 GCA_035536315.1 Actinomycetota bacterium
GTCGCGACGGGAACAGGCACCGTCGACACCGAGCATGGAACGCTCCCATTGCCGGCCCCCGCCGTTTTGGAACTGCTGACCGGCGCACCGATGCGGTACCTGCCAATCGATGTCGAGCTCATTACTCCGACCGGGGCCGCGATCCTTGCCGAGATTTGTGAGTTCGAAGCTCCACCGCCGATGGTCATCTCCTCCACGGGGTACGGAGCCGGAACACGGGATCTGCCGGAACTCCCTAACGTCGTCCGCGTGACCCTGGGGGCCGAGATCGGCCGGGCGACCCCGGGCGACCAACTGAACAGGGCCATCGTTATCGAGGCCACCATCGACGACATGAATCCAGAGATCCTGGCTTACGCAATGGAGCGGCTACTGGGGGCCGGAGCCCTCGATGTCTGGATGACTCCTGCAATTGGAAAGAAGGGAAGGCAGGCCACAGTCCTTTCCGTAGTCTCGGCCGGGAGCCTGGCCGACGACCTTAGGGAGATCATTCTGACGGAGACATCGACGCTGGGAGTACGCAGCTATGCGGTCGACCGAGTGATGCTCGAGCGCAAGATCGTAGAGGTCGAGGTTCTGGGCCACCGCGTTGGGGTAAAGGTCGGAATTCGGAAGGGTGCGCCTGTAAATGTGGCTCCGGAGTATGCAGACTGCGCCGACGTCGCTATGAAAACCGAGGAACCCTTGAAGCTTGTTTACCAGCTAGCCATGGAGGCTTACGCGGCTCTCAACCAAGGGTGAGGTGGGCGAGAGAGGATTTGAACCTCCACGAGTTTGCACCCACTGGCACCTGAAGCCAGCGCGTCTACCATTCCGCCACTCGCCCTCAAATTAAAACCCCCTCTCGAAGGAGAGGGATCCAAATAAGTGTACCCGGCGAAATCGGGGAAATTACTCCCCTAGATGCGCCGGTATATTTACGAACACCCGACCCCTGGAGCCTTGTGGGAATAGCAGATGAATTCGAACGCCGCCTCGAGCAATTGGTAGAGGGGGCGTTCTCAAAAGCATTTCGCTCCGACATCGAACCAGCCGAGATCGGCCGGCGGCTCCTGAGAGAGATGGAGCTGGGCAAGAGCGTCAGCGTTGGCGCGGTTTACGTTCCAAACGCGTTCACGATCCGTTTAGCCGATAGCGACTACTCGAGGTTCGAGGGACTCGTTCCGGAGCTCAAGAAGGAGTTCGTCAGGATGCTGAAGGAGCAGTCGAAAGAGCGGAGATGGAAGTCTGCCGGCGCCATATCCGTCAGGTTCGAACATGACGACTCCACCAAACCGGGGCGCTTCACGGTCTCGGCCGGCCACGAGTCGATTGCCGAGCCTGAAAAGACAAGCTCTGGTGGGGGGAGCCTCCAGTTGGAAGGCGTTGAAGAGGCCAAGTGGACGCTTTCGGACCAAGAGCTGACCATCGGAAGGGGCGACACGAACGATGTGGTCCTGAGCGACAACGGCGCCTCCAGAAAGCACGCGGCCGTCTCATTTCGGGAAGGCGAATGGTGGGTCGACGACCTTGGATCCACCAACGGCACATTTGTGAACGGAACAATGATCGCCAAACGTGAGCTGAAAGACGGCGACCGGATCACGGTCGGCAGCTCAGAGCTCCTATTCACCAAGAAAGAGAAGGACGACTAATGCCTGAACTCGTTCTTACGGTTCTCAAGTATTTGTTCCTTGCACTGATTCTTCTGTTTCTCGTCAGGGCGGTTAGGGCGATGTACCTGGAGATCCTCGGCCCCCGAAACACCCGGCAAGAGGCACGGCCGGCCGCCGCCCCGCGAGTTGCGGCTAGAACCGGCAAGCCCCCCGATCGCGTGACCGTCACACCATCGGACGGGCCCCCGGCCAGCTACGAGATCACAGAAGAGCTCCTCATAGGCCGGGACTCTAAGTGTCAGATTCCAATATCCGACTCCTACGCAAGCACGATCCACGCGCGCATCTTCAAGAAGGACAACGCCGTGTTCATCGAGGACATGGGGTCTACCAACGGAACATTCCTCAATCGGAAGAAGTTGTCTTCTCCGGCCCCCGTCGCGCGCGGGGACAAGGGGCGTATCGGCAGGACCGAGCTGGAGTTCAAGAAGTGACGGACATCAAGTTCGGCGTGAGCACGGACATCGGTCTGGTCCGTGACATCAACGAGGACTCGAAGCTCGCTGAACCGCCCCTGTTCGCAGTAGCGGACGGAATGGGCGGGCATATGGCGGGAGACGTCGCCTCGAAGATGGTCATTGAGACTCTGAGCAAGGGCGTTCTCGGTGATTCGGATGCTCTGGCCGGGGCAGTGCGCGAGGCGAACATGGCCGTTTACGACGCGGCCACCGCGGATCCCGCCCTGAAGGGTATGGGGACAACCCTTACCGCACTCTATGCGGGTGACTCGTCGGTGCAGATCGTGCATGTCGGCGACTCACGCGGCTACATGTTTCGCGATGGAGAGCTGACGCAAATAACGCAGGACCACACCGTGGTCGGCCGGCTGGTCGCGCAAGGACGCATTGATCACGAGGAAGCCAAATCGCATCCGCAACGCTCAATGCTCGAGCGCGCGCTGGGTGTCGACCCCGATGTCGAGATCGACGTACAGGCGCTCGACGCGAAGCCTGGAGATCGCTTTTTGTTGTGCAGCGACGGCCTCACCGGCCTCGTGGAGGACGAGCAGATTCTGGAGATCCTGGACAGCGAAGCTGATCCGCAGCGTGCCTCGAACCTGTTGTGCGAAGCGGCAGTGCGGGCCGGAGGTCACGACAACGTGACGGCTGTCATCGTGGACTACGCCGGCCCCCGAAAAAGAGCCGTGAGGCCGGCGCACCCGGCCGCATCGCCGCGACGGCGAAAGGGAAAGCGCGCAATTGCGGCTGTGATCGTCCTGCTGCTGTTGGTTCTCGGCGGTCTCTGGCTGCGCGCGACGGTGAACAGCTCCTGGTTCGTTGGCGAGGATGGGGGCCGGGTTGCGATCTTCAAGGGCCTGCCGGGAAGCTTCATCGGAATCGACCTGTCATCGATCGAGAAGAGAACGGACCTGGAAACAAGCTCCCTCCCGGACGTGTATAGGGAGAGAGTTAAAGACGGGATGACGGCCGACGGTCCGGAGGAGGCAGAGGCGATCGTGCGCAACCTCCGTCAGTTCGCCGGAAAGCTCACGCCCGATCCGGCCGCGACTCCGGGCGTGACCCCCACGGTGACGCCAGCGCCGTGATGATCAGCCCGAGGACCCGGCGTCACAACGAGGTTTCGCTTCTTCTTCTCGCCTTCTTCGTGGCAATAGGAGGCGTTTGGCTGACTGCTCTTGCCCGGGGATTGCAGCTTCCCCGCAACCTGTTCACCTACATCGTCACCTTCGCGCTTTCGATGGTCGCCGCCCATCTTGCGATCAGAAGGTGGGCGCCGGGGGCCGATCCTCTTTTGATCGCGATCCCGGCCCTGCTGTACGCGATAGGCCTCGTTGTAATCGACCGTCTGGCCGAGTCGATCGACCAGGCAGACCTCGGTGTGGCGCAGGCGCGGTGGCTAGTAGTGGCGGTGGGGGCAATGATCGCGACAATTGCACTCGTGCGGGACGCGCGATCTCTCGCACGATTTCGTTACACGTTTGCGTTTGTCGGGGTAGTGCTGCTGCTGCTGCCCCTCCTCCCCGGAATTGGTCGCGAGATCAACGGCGCGCGGCTTTGGATACACCTCGGTCCGCTCAGCTTTCAGCCGGCGGAGCTCGGCAAGATCGCCCTGGTCTTGTTCTTTGCCGGATACCTGGCGGAGCGGCGTGAGCTGCTTGCGGTCGCTAAGCGCAGGATCGGGCCCATCGGAGTGCCGGCGATGAGGCACTTCGGCCCGGTGTTGGTGGCGTGGGGAGTATCGCTGCTGGTCATGATCAATCAAAAGGATTTGGGCTCTTCGCTGTTGTTCTTTGCCATCTTTGTCGGGATGCTGTGGATGGCGACCGCCCGGCCCATCTATCTGGTGAGTGGCGGCCTCATGTTCATAGCCGGCGCTCTGATCGCGGCCAAGCTCTTCTCGCACGTCGAATCCCGAATTTTGGTGTGGAGAGATCCATTCGCTCACTACGACGGGCGCGGCTATCAGGTGGTGCAGTCGCTATTTGCTCTGGCCACCGGAGGGACGTGGGGGACCGGTCTTGGACAGGGCAGGCCCGACCTGATCCGGTTCAGCGTCCATACCGACTTCATCTTCTCTGCCATCGGTGAGGAGCTTGGACTTGCGGGCGGGCTTTCGGTGCTTGTTGCGTTCGCCTTGCTCGCGGCACGCGGGTTCGGACTCTCCACGCGCTGTCGCGACGACTTCTCGAAGCTTCTTGTTGCCGGTCTTATCGGGGCGCTCTCGCTGCAGACGATTCTCATCATCGGTGGTGTCACGAAGCTCATCCCCTTGACCGGCGTCACACTTCCGTTCGTGAGCTACGGAGGGTCGAGTTTGTTGTCTAACTTCATCCTGATCGGGATTTTGATCAGGGTGTCGGACGAGGTCAGCAAACAGCAGGGCGAGGGGCCGGCTACCGAACTGAACCTGGCAGCGGGCGGCGGGCGTTGAACACCCAGATCAGGCGCATTGCCTTTGCAGTTTTGATCATGTTCGGCGCGATAACCCTTCGGCTCGGCTGGGTTCAGCTCGTCAAGGCCGAGGAGCTCGCAGGAGACAATCGGAACACACGTCTGTTGCTAAAGGAGTACGCGATCGAGCGCGGCCCGATCGTATCCGCCGACGGCCAGACACTCGCCGAAAGCGTCCCCACGCCGAACTCAGAGCTCTCTTACTTGCGCTCATACCCGCTGGGAGAAAGGTACGCGCACGCCGTGGGCTACTACTCAGTGCGTTACGGCCGCCGCGGGCTGGAAGACCGGTACAACGAAGCGCTGACCGGCAAAGGCGGCGTCATCACAATGCAGGATCTTGGAGACAGGCTTCTTGCAGGCGATGATCTGGGCGACACCCTGGTCCTGTCGATTCATTCGGCTTTGCAAAACGTGGCGGCCGAGGCGCTTGCCGGAAAGAACGGGGCCGTCGTGGCGCTCGATCCCGTCAGCGGACAGATTCTTGCGATGGTTTCCACGCCGTCATTCGATTCGAACACGCTGTCCCAGCACGCTTCGGCCGGGCAGGAGCAGGCCTGGACCGCTCTAAACGGCGACCCTGCCAAACCGCTTCTAAACAGGGCCACTTCCGAGATCTATCCGCCGGGTTCAACCTTCAAGTTGCTTACCGCAGTCGCGGCAATGACCTCGGGCATGGGAGACGCTAACTACCCAGTGTCGAAGGAGTACCTGCCCCCACAAACCGACAAGCCAATTGGCAACTTTGGTGGTGGGACTTGTGGGGGCGGTATGGCCGAAGCGCTAAAGGTCTCCTGCAACACCTACTTCGCGCAGCTGGGTGCGGAGCTGCCGGCGGGTGCGCTCGAGAAGACGGCCGAGTCGTTTGGCTTCGGAGAGAAGCCACCTCTCGACTCGTCGACAACCGCAAGCCGCATCCCATCCCCCGACCAGCTTCGGTCGCCGGCTTTCAGGGCTCAAAGCGCCCTCGGACAGTTCGACGTTGCGGCCACTCCGCTTCAGATGGCGCTCGTCGCTGCCGGTATAGGGAATGAAGGAAAAGTACCGGAGCCAAGGCTGGTTAGAGAGATTCGCGACTCCAGGGCAGGAATAGTCGAAAGCGTCGAACCAAAGGTTTGGAAGGAAGCCGTGTCGCCGGAGGTTGCAAACGCGCTCAAGCAGATGATGATTGGCGTCGTTGATTCCGGGACCGGGCGCGCGGCAGCCATTCCCGGGGTTCAGATTGCCGGCAAGACCGGAACGGCCCAGGTGGGGGCGACAGGCGAGGACACGCTTGCGTGGTTCGTGGCAGTGGCTCCAGCTGAAGCCCCCAAGATTGCCATCGCGGTGGTCGTGGAAGGCGCGGGCGACCCGAGCAATGAAACCGGCGGCCGGCTGGCTGCGCCTATAGCCAAGCAGGTGCTGGAAGCTCACCGAGGGATCGCCGGATGGTGAGTCGATGAGCAGCAAGACCCTTGGAGGCAGATACCGCGTCGGACGAACGATCGGGCGCGGCGGTATGGGCCTGGTCCTGGAAGCCGACGACGCAACCCTCGGGCGAAAAGTCGCCCTCAAGATGCTGAAGGAAGAAATCGCCGAAGACCCCACCACCATTGAACGCTTTCGCAGAGAAGCACGAATAGCCGCCTCGCTCTCCCACCCCGGCATCGCGCACGTGTACGACTTCGCAGAGGAGGACGGCGAGTCGTTCATAGTGATGGAGCTGCTCGATGGGAAAGACCTTCATCAGATCATCCAGGAAGAGGGCAAGATCGCTCCCGAGAGAGCTGCCGAAATAGGAGCGCGCGTAGCCGAGGCTCTCGAGCACGCCCACTCCCGCGGTGCAGTTCACAGAGACGTCAAGCCGGGCAACATTTTCATCACCGCCTCTGGCGATGTGAAAGTGACCGACTTCGGAATAGCGCAGGCCGCGGGCTCGGCTCCGTTGACTATGACCGGAAGCTTCCTTGGAACACCCACCTACCTTGCCCCCGAGCAGATCAACGGCGGGAAAGCGGGACCTGAGTCGGACGTTTACTCGCTGGGTTGTGTTCTGTTCGAGATGGTCACAGGCAAACCTCCCTACGAGGCAGAGGGGGCACTGGGGACGGCAATGGCCCACACGAACTCTCCCGTGCCGAGCGCTTCTGAGTTGGAGCCGGGCGTCGGGCCGGAGCTGGACAAAGTGATACGGAGGGCCCTGCAGAAAGACCCCGCTCATCGCTTCGGCTCCGCGGGCCAGATGGCCGACGCGCTCGCGAACGTTCCGGGCGTAGCACCCGCGGTAGGGACGGCAACGATAAAGATCGATTCAGCTCCACCGCCGACCCTCGTCGCCGGAGCCTCGCCGGTGACTGCCGAGTCGAAGAAGCCGACAAGGGCGGATGAAGTAGTCATCCCAATCGCGGGGCCGACTCCGAAAAGGCCTTTGATGATCGTGGGAGCGCTGATCGTTTTGCTCGCGGTGCTCGCGCTCACCGCCCGAAGCTGTGCCTCGACAAAGGGTGGATCCGGGGGGCCAAGGCAAGCCACGGTCGCTCTGCCGGACATGAAAGGAAAGTCCCTCGCCGACGCTGAGGCCGAGTTGAAGAGCCTGGGCTTGGAGCCGGTAGAAGCAGGGGCCGAGCTTTCGGACCTTGCGGGCGGAAGGATCGCGCGCCAAGACCCAGCCCCTGGAAACGTTCCCAAGGGCCAGAAGGTCTCGCTGTTCGTATCCAACGGCGAAGGCGTGAAGGTCCCAACGGTAGTCGGCCTGCAACGGGAAGATGCCGAAAAGCTCCTGTCCGAATCGGGCCTAAAGATGGAAATCGCCGGGGTTGAAGACAGAGGGGAAGAAGGAACAATCCTTTCGCAAGATCCCCCCGAAGGAACCGTTGTGGCCAAGGAAAGCCCCGTCCGCGTGACCATCTCGCAACAGCAGGAAGAGGGGAAGGGCGGGGGCAAAGGGAAAGGTAACGACGATTAGCCCAGACGCAATCTACGGGGGCCGGTATCGAATCGAGCAGCCCATCGCTGCCGGTGGAATGGCCGAGGTTCACCTCGCGCGCGACACATTGCTCGGCAGGCAGGTGGCGCTCAAGGTCCTTCACCCTGAGTTCGCGCGAGACAAGTCCTTCATCGAGCGTTTTCGCAGAGAGGCGCAGGCCGCAGCGAGTCTGAGCGACCCGCGCATCGTGTCGATCTTCGACTGGGGATCCGACGGCGGGACGTACTACATAGTCATGGAATTCGTGGACGGCGGCACACTGCGCGACGTCATCCGTGACGAGGGGCCGCTCACGCCCGAGCGGGCGGTCGAGATTGCGTCCGACGTCTGCGGGGCCCTCGAGGTCGCGCACCAAAAGGGCATCGTTCACAGGGACGTTAAGCCGGCCAACATTGCGATCACCCGCTCCGGCCAGACCAAAGTCATGGACTTTGGCATCGCACGAGCGCAGAAGGACGCCGGCCACACAGTGACCGCTACGGGAACGGTGATTGGAACGGCGGCCTACCTTTCGCCGGAGCAAGCGCAGGGCATGCCGGTCGACGGGAGGTCGGACGTGTACGCCGCCGGAGTGGTCCTGTACGAGATGCTGACCCAGGAGGTTCCCTTCAAGGCCGATACGCCGGTAGCCGTCGCATACAAGCACGTCAAAGAGGATCCGGTTCCCCCCGGCCGCCTCAATCGCGAGGTGCCTGGTGACGTCGAGGCCGTCGTTCTGAAGGCGCTGGCTAAGAACCCAGACAACCGGTACCAGTCCGCGGCAGAGATGCGCTCCGATCTTCAGCGCCTGCTGCGCGGGCAGCCCGTTGAGGCGACTCCCGTTCTTCCCGCCGAACAAACTGCAATGTTCGACCCGGCCGACAGAACCAGTGTCATGCCCGCGCCGACAACTACTCAAGCCACCGGGAGGCGGCGGACCTTCGCCTACATTCTTTCCTTTGTGTTCGTGGCGGGAGTGATCGTGCTCTTGATTGCGCTGCTCGCAAGCCTTTTCGGCAGAGGCGCGGAGACGGTCGAGGTGCCGAAGGTCCTCAATGACACGCGTGAGGTCGCCAAAGAGAAGCTCGAGAAGGCAGGGCTAATCGTCTCTTTCGACGAGGAACAGCCTCACGATTCCATCCCAGCCGGTAGCGTCATGAGCCAGACTCCCGAGAGCGGACGCAAAGTCGAGAAGCGCAGCGTTGTCAACCTGACAATTTCAAGAGGCCCGGGAAGAGTCGGTGTCCCCGATCTCAAGGGGATGACTCGCGAAGAGGCCGCAAAGAAACTCGAAGAGACAGGGCTTGTGCTCGGCGACATTACGGAGGAGGCCAACCCCGACGTTGAGGCCGGGAGGGTCTTGTCGCAAAGCCCGGGCCCGGGCGAAAGGGTCGAAGCCGGCGCGCGCGTGAGTGTGACGGTCAGCAGCGGAAAACGGCAAGTTCGAGTCCCGTCTGTCGTGGGGTTCAGCGAGGAGCGCGCCGTCGAACGACTCACCGACGACGGCTTAACGCCCGAGATCAAAGAGACCTGTGTCACGAGCGAGGACAACAACAAAGTCCTCGCCCAGGACCCGGGGGCCGGGTCTCAGGTTGCAGAGGGCTCCGTCGTTTCAATAACGGTCAACAAGGCTCCCGCTATTCCCCAGGTTGTCGGACAGTCGGAGGAGTCGGCAAAGACAGAGCTAGAAGGAAAAGGCTTCAAGGTCCAGGTCATCAAAACGTCCGACGTTCCTGGCAAACAGGACCGCGTCGTAGATCAAGACCCAGGTGGTGGGGACCAGGCCTGTAAAGGTGACACCGTGAGGATTACGGTCGAGGACTAGCGTTCCAGTCCCGAGCAGAAGCCAGAAAGTTCTCGATCAGTTTTAGCCCCTGTTTTGTAAGTACCGACTCGGGGTGAAACTGCACTCCTTCAACTGGATCGCTTGCATGGCGTACACCCATTACTACTCCGTCCTTCGTCCTCGCGGTTATCTCGAGCGACGCGGGCACTGAATCCGGGTCAATAACCAGCGAGTGGTAGCGGGTCGCTTCGAAGAATGGCTCCAGGCCACGAAACACACCCTCTTCCGAGTGCTCGATCTGGGAGGTCTTGCCGTGAAAGAGCCGGTCCGCCCGGACGACCTTGGATCCGTAAGAAATCCCGATGGCTTGATGTCCAAGGCAAACCCCGAGCAAAGGGGTTCGGGGGCCAAGCCTTCGCACTACCTCGACAGAGCAGCCTGCCTTTTCCGGCCTTCCCGGCCCCGGGGAGATAACTATGGCGTCGGGTTTCTCGTTCATCACATCCTCGACCGACACATCGTTGCGCATTACCACCGGAACTTCCCCGGCGCTGCCGATGTATTGCGCGAGGTTGTAGACGAACGAATCGAAGTTATCGATCAGGACAACCTTCAACTGAACCTCCGCTGAACCCGCTCAGGCGACTCGCTAAAAGTTTTCGGGCAGCTGCTCCGAGAGTTGCATCAGGACGAAGAAAAAGAAAGCGATGACGGCCAGCCAGAACAACAGCTCGATGACACGCTTCGTGCCTTTAGGCATCCGATGGCTCATGCTGCAGCTGCCTCCTGGATCGGCGGGCCTTCGAGCGCGGCCACGACTATCAAACGCTGTCTGGCGCTGAACCTCGGATGACATGTGGTGAGAGTCAGCCGCGCGTCGTCAGACTCAACAACGACCGTCAGGTCTGTCGGTTCGACGATCTTGGTCTCGGTCACGCGGTAGACGAACCTTCCATAAGGCGCGGTCACCGTGATGGGGTCTCCGACCTGTACCTCGTCCAGCCGGTAAAAGGGCGCCCCAAACGTGGTGCGGTGGCCGGAGATTACGACGTTGCCGAGCTGACCGGGCAACGCAGTCCCCGGATAATGCCCCGGACCGTCTTGCAACGCGTCGAGAGTTACTCCCTCCACCACCAGCCAGTCGAGCTCGACCTTTGGTATCTGGATACGGGCGACGGCTGAGCCCAGATCGGCAGGCGCCTCTTCTGCGGTCGGAGGAGGGGTCGAGGGCTGAGCCGCGAAGGCTTCCTTGAGGTTGTCCTGCCGTCTCTCCGTGACCAGGTTCGTCCCGAAGAGTTGATAGACGAGGAAGAGGAGAATCGAAATGCCCATCGATATGAAGAGCTTCCCGATGAATCGAACGACTGCCACGACAAATGAGCGTAGCACCGTCTGCGATGTTTTCCGCCGCTACAATTCGAGCTCACGAACGGAGAGCCTGCCTTGCCAAAGTCCAAATCCAAGAGAAACAAGTACGTTCCGCCGCCAAAGCCCAAGCCGAAGCCGGCACCCCGCTGGGTCCCCGTCTTGTTTTTCGTGCTTGCAGGCCTGGGATTTATCTCGATCATGTCGAGGTACTTTCTGGCAACGCCCTATCCGATCTTTGATAACAACTGGTGGCAGTGGGGTGGCTTGCTGGCAATCGCTGCTGCGTTCGGAGTGGCCACTCAGTGGCGCTAAGTCATCTTTCTGAGGCTTAAGCCGTGAAGGACGACATGCGCCAGTCGCCGGTACCATGGTCACGATGAATCCAGAGTCGACGGTAAAAGATCCGGCCGCTCCTTCCCATCCCAACAAGAGCGACCTGATTACCCGTCTCAAGAAAATCGAGGGGCAGATTCGCGGTATCCAGCGAATGGTCGAGGACGACTCTTACTGCGTCGACGTTCTGAATCAGATCTCCGCTGTTGTGTCGGCAATCGAAAGGGTGGGCCTGCGCGTTCTCGAGGATCACATTCGAGGTTGCGTAGCCGACGCTCTAAATGGAGACGCCGGTGAAGAAAAGATCACCGAGTTGACCCAGGTTCTAAAGAGCTTCCTGCAAGCCGGCCACTCTGCCGTAGCGACTCCGCCGAGCTGAGGAGCTCCCTCAGCGGGGTGCCCACTAGTGATCCCCCCTGATTAGCTGCATGGATTCGCCGCAGTGCTTGGGGGCGCGCTCCTTCGCAACCTTCACCACCGCCAGCTCCAGGCCGCACATCTCACACAGGTAGGCCAGCCTCAGTCCGGGATGCACGTCCATCGGCTCGGGGTCGGGAGGTGGAGGGTTGGCGAGGTGACGGAAGTAGCCGATACCGAACCAAAGGATGAACAGCGACATTGCGATAGCAACCAGGACTCTCGCTACGCCGGTAACCCTTCCGGAAAGGAAAAAGAAGAGCACTCCGACGGCCATCGAGGAAATGATCAGAAGGGCAAGACCCAGCACGACCCTAATCAACGCGGCCGGAAACGATGGGGCGTCGCCGGGCGCGGACATCTGCGGCCCCGACTCTAGGTCAGTCGTTCGATCACGGTGGCGTTAGAGAGGCCGCCGCCCTCGCACATGGTCTGGAGACCGAAGCGTCCGTTGCGACGCTCGAGCTCGTGCAGAAGTGTCGTCATGAGTCGCGCGCCCGATCCGCCGAGCGGATGTCCCAGAGCGATCGCACCACCGTTGGGGTTGACCCTTTCGTTGAACCATTCTTCTGGGATATCCAGTGCCTTCTGCCATGCAAGAACCACACTCGCGAATGCTTCGTTGATTTCAACCACGTCAACGTCTTTCAGCTCTATTCCGGCCCGCTCGATCGCGCGCTGGGTTGCGGGAATCGGGCCGGTCAGCATCCGCACGGGATCCGCGCCGGCAAGGCCAAATCCGACGAACCTTGCTCTCGGGCGAAGCCCTAGCTTCTCGGCCGTCTCACGTGATGTTATGAGCAGCGCCGACGCGCCATCGGTTATCTGCGATGAATTGGCTGCAGTTACTCCCCAACGTATTTCTGGAAATCGCTTCGACATCGACTCGTCGAAGAATGCAGGCTGCAGCTGGGCCATCTTCTCCCTGTCCGGGTTCGCTCTTATTCCTTCGTCGGTCTCGAACACCTCCGGACCGGACTCGCCTTCGATTTTGATTGGAAATATCTCAGTGGCAAAGCGTCCTTCCTTGGTGGCGGCTCCAGCAAGCAGGTGAGAACGGTGGCCGAGGTCGTCCATCTGCTCGCGGCTGATATCGAAGTCCGCTGCAACGAGCTCTGCCGAAATTCCCTGAGGCACGAGGTTTCCTTCGTACCGCGCAAGTAGCTGGTCACTGAAGGGCATGCCGGTTGACATCGAAGATCCCATGGGCACTCGAGTCATGCTTTCGACGCCGCATGCAACGACGACCTCGTAAGCGCCGGCCATCACTCCTTGCGCGGCGAAGTGGGCAGCTTGCTGGGACGATCCGCACTGGCGGTCGATTGTCGTGGCAGGCACCCCCTCGGGCAGTCCGGCTGCGAGCCACGCGTTACGCCCTACATTCAGCGACTGTTCGCCAACCTGGGAAACACAGCCCGTGATGACGTCCTCGACAAGGTCAGGGTCGACACCGCTGCGGCCGACGAGCTCGGTCAACGTTGCAGCAAGAAGATCAACTGGATGCCAGTCCTTGAGCGAGCCCGCGCGCTTTCCAAGTGGGGTGCGAACGGCTTCGACGATAACGGCCTCATGCATTGGCGATGCTCCTTTCCGGCTACGGAATCAAGGATAGACGTTTGCCAAAGGCTGCTACGCGCGGACGAACCTCCCGTCCGCTTCCAGAACTACTCCATCCTCGACAAGCTTCATCAGATGAGCCGTGACGGTTCGCTCGGCAACGGGCATGATCGCCTCGTCGTACCCCGCGTACACAACACGCGTGACCTCATCAGACGTCCGCGGCTCGCCGGACGTTGCACCCAGGATTTGCTGCTCCCTCTCGAGCCGGTGCGCCTTGTACCAGCCGATGAGCTCGGCAGCATCGGGCCGCGGGTCGAAGTGGCCGGGGTAAACGATCGACGGCTTCAAAGAGGCGACTGCGTCCAGGGACTCCATGTAACTGCGAAGATTTCCATCGGGGTGTGCGATCACGGGAGTTCCGCTTCCCATAAGCAGGTCACCGCAAAACAATGCCTTCTCCTCCTCCAACCAGAACGCTATGTGATCAGCGGAATGACCCGGTGTCGCAACGACCCGCACCTGCGCTGCACCCGCACTTAGCGTGTCGCCATCGGAGACGCGCTTGCCTTTGGTCGCGAGTGCAGAGCGCTCCCAGAACAGATGCGACGCGGCCAGACTCGCGCCGGTCATCTGGCATAGATCGAGTGCGCCGGAGAAGTGGTCCGAGTGCCCGTGCGTTAGCGCGACGACTCCGACATTGCCCGCCCCGGCAATCGCATCGAGGTGAGGTTGCTCCATCGAGCCCGGGTCGATCACGATCAGCTCTTCGTTTCCAACCAGGTACGTGTTCGTGCCCGGCCCGGTCATCATCGACGGGTTGGGCGCGACGATTCTCTTGACCATCGGTGAGAGCTGATCGACGACTGGCCTGTGAGAAGCCCCGCCGGCCCCACTCAGCAGATCGTCGACCCTTTCGTAGCGCGCCAGTGCTGCAACCGTGGCCGCAGTCGGGGGTGCTATCTGGATACCGCCGACCTCGGCCATCGCAATCGCCTCAGAGGCAGACATCCAGTCGAGGGCGTCGGCCTCACCGGGATGAATGGTGGGGTCTCCGATCAACGGAGCCACGAACACCCGAGAGTCGAACCTGACCGGAAGTGTCTCCGGAGCTATCCACCTGCTGTGGAATCGCAGCTGATGCGTGCCAAGCTTGACCCTCAGCTCGCGGATCAGCTCCGGAAATGAAGCCCCTTGAATTAGACGCGACCTGGCGTCGTTCAACTGAGATGCGGACGGAGACTCCCCGAGAGGCTCGAAGTGCAGAACTCCCGTCTCTTCGAACAGCTCCCTGACGGCTGCGATGAACAGCGGCAGGGCCTCGGCATAGCCTCCCATTTGGGCAGATGCCTCCTGGGGGGAAAGCACCGATAGCGCGAGCGCCGCCCGGCTCCGGTCCTCGTCGTGCACGGCTCCGCCGGGGAACGTGTGGTAGCCGGGAAGGAAGCGCATCGACTGCGGGCGGCGAAGGAAGAGTATTTCCGGCACGTCGGAAGGGCCGGCACGTACGACGACGACCGTCGCAGCGTCGCGCAGCGGTTTTATCGATGGCAGGGGTCCCATGGGGCAGAAACTACGCCATCTTTGTTGACTCAAAGCCGCGGGATCGAAGGGCCACTCTGTTGAAATGGAACGCCCTCCCGGGGCCGGTTGGTCATCAATGCCCATTTCGGGGGTGACTTTAAGAAAGTGAGAGGCAGGCCGATAACGCGAAGATGGTGAGACGTTTACTTCTCCCGCTACTTGTATTGCTTGTGGTGCTCCCTGCGCCATCAGCGAGAGCAGGCGAGTGGCGGCAGATCCATTTTCCGGTTGCCGGGCCCGTTACATACACCGACGACTTCGGTGATCCGCGCTCGGGGGGCCGTACCCATACCGGCATCGACATCATGGGAGCCAAGCTGCAGCACCTGATCGCTGCGGCCGGCGGAAGGGTCAGCTACATCCGGACCGACTCGAGTGGGACATCAGGCAACATGCTGACAATCAGAGACTCGGCGGGTTGGCAGTACACCTACGTCCACGTCAACAACGACTCGCCCGGTACCGACGACAACGCGAACCCGGCCCAATGGATCTTCACCCCGGGAATCTCCCTGGGGGCCACAGTCACCG
>DATLOJ010000005.1:0-21091 GCA_035536315.1 Actinomycetota bacterium
TTGTGGAATGACGTGTGCATCTTCGGTACCATCGAGATCCATGACGACCAGGCGCCTGGCCGCCATTTTTCTATTAGTGGCAGCTTTTCTCTTGCCGGCAGCGTTAGTACAGGCTGCTCCTTCGCGCGCGGAGCTGCAGGCGAGTCTGAACCGTCTGGAACGCGAGATTGGGATCCTCGACGAGGACTACAACGAGTCCCGAATCGAGCTGACGAAATTGGAAAGTCAGATCCGATCCGCGAAGCAAAACAAGGCTGACGCGGAAGAGGATCTGAAACAGTTGAGAACGATCACCTCACGGCGCGCGGTCGCCGTCTACAAGGCCGGTGTTCCGAATGTTCTCGAGGTACTTCTGACTTCCGACAGCATGAGTGACTTCGAGCGGCGGATGGGGGTTGCAAACAAAGTAGGGAACTGGGAGTCGGGGCTCATCACGTCGCTCGAGATGGTTCAAACGAGGGCAGAGCAACGCACCGAGGATCTTCAGCAGGACCTCGATGAAGCCAAGAAGATCAAGGATTCGATCGATCAGCGTCGGAAAGGCCTTCAGCAGAAAGTAGCCGAGCAAAAGCGTCTGCTGGATGAGCTCGCCAAACAGGAGGCAGCAGCTGCGGCAGCAAGAGAAAGAGCAAGGCGCGCCGCGGCGGCGGCTGCCTCACCGAAGCCCAAGCCATCTCCAACACGCGCGCAGATGCCAGAGTCGCTCCCTGCCTCCGGCAGCGCTCGAATAGCGGTCCAGGAGGCGTACAACCAGATCGGGAAGCCCTACCAATGGGGCGCGGACGGGCCGGATTCCTTCGACTGTTCTGGATTGACAATGTGGTCGTGGCGCAAGGCCGGTGTGTCGCTGCCCCACTCATCGAGGGCTCAGTACTCGTCGACCAGACGCGTCGCGCGCGAGGACCTGCAGCCTGGCGATCTCGTGTTCTTTGGTTCACCAATTCACCACGTAGGGATTTACATCGGTGATGGCAACATGATCAACGCGCCGGAGTCTGGGCAGAACGTGGGTATCAGGTCGATGAATCGTCGGGATTACGTGGGGGCCGGAAGACCGGGGGTTTAGCCGGCTTTTACTTTGTGCTTTCGTGCCGCGGGGCGCTGCGGCTTCAAGTGTCGATCGAACCAATCCAGGAGGATCTCGAACCTCTCGACGCGGTGTCGTGGAGCCCCCGATCTCGACAGCTCATGCCCTTCCTCGGGAAAGCGTACGAACTCAACCTCTTTCCCCAAGAACTTCAAAGCCATGAACAGCTGCTCTGCCTGCTCTATCGGGCATCGCAGGTCGTTCTCTGAATGCATGATCAGCATTGGAGTCTCGATGTTGCGCACGTAGGTTATCGGCGACATCTGCAGGTACTCATCCGGGTCGTCGAGGTAGGAGGTTGCGAACTCCCTGGCAAAATGCGATCCGACGTCCGCCGTGTAACACATCGTTAGCATGTTGTTGACCGCGCGCTCCGAACATGCTGCCTTGAACATGTTGGAGTGCGAAGCGATCCACGAAGCCATGTATCCGCCATAAGACCCCCCGACGACTCCAAGTCGTTTTGGGTCGATGAACTTGAATGCTTGTGTCGCGTGCTCCGTGGCTGCCATGAAGTCCTCGAAGTCGACCGTGCCCCAGCCCTTTCCCGGGTTCGGGACTTTGGAGCCACGTATTGCCCTTCCCCACTCCTCCGAATAGCCAGACGATCCGCGCGGGTTGCAGTAGATGACTGCGTAGCCTGCTCCAGAGAACACCTGGAACTCGTCGAAGAACTTGTTGCCGTACTGAGTGAATGGTCCACCGTGGATCATCAGAACGGCGGGGTACTTTCGGCGTTTCTCGAGGTTGGCGGGTGGAACTACCCATGCCGTGAACTGAGTTCCATCTTTCGAAACCACATCGAATGCTTCGGGCAGTGCCGGCTTGAAAAGCGTTCGCCCTGCGGAGATCTTGATTGGCTTGAAAGACTCATCACCGACTGATCCGATGTTGAGACGCGCGGGACGGCTGGGATCTGTGATTGTCAATGCCAGTCTGTCCCCGGAGACGTCGTAGCCGGTTACCTGAAACTCCCCAGTAACCACGGGGGCCGGCTCACCTTCTCCGGAAGATGAAACTCGGTAAACGGGGGCATTACCTTCGTCCTCGATCTGGAAAAGAATCTCTTCTCCACGCCAAACCGGAGCTCTACCCGGAGGAAACAGCGCCGCGTTGCGATCCAGATTGCCGGTGAGAACCTTCTTGCCGCCGGTCCTTGGGTTGACGACGGCAATGCGCGAGTGCCGCGGAGAGTCCGATGGGCTCGGCGACCAGAGGCAGGCGATTGATCCAGATGGACCCCAGCTCGTCGATGAGTAGACGGAGTCCGTATTGGTGACCTTCCTGGGTTCGCCCCCTGAAGCCTTTACGATCCAAAGGTCGAGGAGCAGGTCCTCGTCCCAGGTGTCGTGTCGCGCGGATGAGAACGCGATCTCCTTGCCATCCGGCGACCACGAAATCCCCGACTCCTGAAAACCAGGCGGAGTCGGGTTCCAGGGGTCTTTCGATCCATTGGCAGCGATGAGATAGATGCGACGCGGCCGGTCGATGGTCCATCCGGCACCGTCGAGCCTGTACGCCAGGCGATCGATCTTGCGACCAGGAGTGTCTTTTGGCTTCTCGACTTCGTAAACCCTGGGGTCCGGGTCTCGCACCACTGCTGCGAGCCGGTCACCGGCTGGTGACCACTCGAGCTCTTCTACCTCCTCGTTGAACTCCGCAACCTTGCGGCCCCTCTTTCCCGGCGTCGAAACAAATACAGCAGATCCTTTTTCCTTCGGGTGAGAGATGTAAGCAATCCTTTTGCCGTCGGGGGACCAGCGAGGCCGCAACTCCCTAGTCGCACCACTCGTGAGTGGAATTAGGCGCGGGGTGCGCGTGTCCGCTAGCCAGATCCTGCTGGGGTAAGTGTTTTCCTTCTCGTCCATTCCGGCGATGACGAATGCCACACGCGTCCCATCCGGAGAAAACCTGGGATCAGAGTGGACCTCCAACGCATAGAGATCTGACGGCTTGAATCCCCTCACACAGGCGACTCTATCGGTTCGAAAGTCACTCCATCCCCCGGGAATACAATCGTTTGATGGTTGCTCCTCCTACCTTCATAAAAATGTGCGGCATCACGAACCTCAGCGATGCGAGAGCCGCAGTGAGAGCGGGGGCCAACGGGATCGGATTCATATTCGCGCCAAGCCTTCGAAGGGTTGCCCCAGCCAAGGCCGCGGCCGTAGCGAGTCATCTGCATCCTTCGGTTAGACGTTTTGGCGTTTTTGTGAATGCACCCAACCCACAGATCGTCCGCGTCGCCGAGAAAGTGGGGCTTGACTCCGTTCAGCTTCAGGGCACTGAGACTCCCGAACAGATTGCCGAGCTTCGCGCTTTGCGGCCCGGCCTGTTCATATCCAAGGCTGTTAGGCCCGGCAAAGAGACTTCAAATGAATTGCTGCAGTCATTCAAGGCCGACGCAGTAATGCTGGATCCCCGAAACGTCTCGGAGCCGGAAGCACAACCTGACCCGGTGCAGTTCGACAATTTCGCAAAGCTGGGAATCGAACGGCTGATCGTTGCAGGGGGGCTGACGCCGAAGAATGTGGCAGGTCTCATTGCCAAGGTCGGGCCCTGGGGTGTTGATGTTTCGTCCGGGATTGAACGGGAGCCGGGCCGCAAAGATCCAAAGCTGATGTTTGACTTCGTAGCGGCAGTGAGGCGGGGGGAGGGTAAACGTTGAGCCGTCAAGCGAAGCGGACCGTGCAAGTGGTTGGCCGGCTCACCGTCAACAAGCTGGCTAAGGGCATGCTCAAGTCCGGCATCTACATCCCTCCCTTCACTCCGGACAGAGTGATCCTCGTCGAGCACAAGGGGCGTAAGTCGGGGATCGTCAGGACCACACCCATGGGTTTCGTCAGGAGACCCAAAGGTGTCCTTTGGGTAGTGGCAGAGCACGGAAGCCAGTCGGACTGGGTTAAGAACGCACTCCATTCAGGGGTGAGAGTCTGGCTGGGAAAAAGGGTCTTCGACGGCACCGTGCGCGTCCTCGAGAGCGAAGACCCTGTCCCGGTTTGGCGGCAGATGAAAAGCAGGATGCTCGTGGCGATGGCAAGAACTCTTGCCCACAAGCCAAAAGTCCTCGAGATCTCCCTAAGCAAGGATCAGAGTGGGCCTAGCACCGGTTAACCTTGTCTCGTGCCCAGTGCTCTTCCTCCACTAACAGACACGTTCGGACGCATCGCGGACGACCTGCGAATCTCCGTGACGGATCGGTGCAACTTCCGATGTGTTTATTGCATGCCTGAGGAAGGGCTTGAGTGGCTGCACAAGTCGAAGCTGCTGACCTTCGAGGAGATCGCCAGACTTGCAGGCATTTTCGTCAACCTGGGGGTCAAGACCTTTCGACTGACCGGAGGAGAACCCACCCTCCGCCGTGAGCTTCCAACTCTGGTCGCAATGTTGCGATCCGTTTCTGCGGAGGCGGACATCGCAATGACCACAAACGGTTTTCTTCTGGAGGAAATGGCTGGAGAACTCGCGGCCGCAGGCCTTACCAGACTCAATGTAAGTGTCGACTCTTTGATGCGCCACCGGTTTGCCGAGGTCACTCGCAGGGACGCGCTTGACAAGGTGATGAGGGGCCTTCGTGCCGCGGAAGATGCGGGGCTCAAGCCTTTGAAACTGAACTGCGTTGTTGTGCGCGGGACCAACGACGACGAGCTCCTCGAGTTTGCCCGTCTGTCTAGAAGCACCGGGTACGAGGTGCGGTTCATCGAGTACATGCCGCTGGACGCAGAGAAGCTGTGGGAGCGAGACCTTGTCGTGCCGAGCGATGAGATCATCAGCACGATCGGGAAACATTTCGAGCTCGAGCCTGTACAACGAGGAGTGGAACCCGCCTCCGTATGGAGGTTCTCAGATGGGGCGCCCGGATCGGTTGGCGTAATCGCAAGTGTGACGGCCCCGTTCTGCGGCACCTGTAATCGGATAAGGATCACGGCCGACGGGCAGTTTAGGACGTGCCTGTTCTCCCTTGTTGAAACAGATCTGCGCAAGTTGATTCGAACGGGCGCAGATGATGACGAGATTGCCGGGTCCGTCCGATCCGCAGTGTCGCGTAAGGAGAGCGGCCATTTGATCAACTCCCCCGACTTCGTCCGGCCGGAGAGATCTATGTCCATGATCGGCGGGTAGGCCGCAAGGCTTGTTGCTCGAAGATCTTCTTCAAAAACTTTCAAGTGAACTGGAGAGCGAGGGCCTTCTTCACCTGGCTCGCATCCCCGCGAGAGATGGAGTCACGAAAAAGCCAAACCCCCCACTGCCGGGAACACTGAGGCGGCGCCTCGGAGCAAGAGGTATCGACGCACTCTGGACCCACCAGGCCGATGCCCTGGACTTCGCTCGTGCCGGCGAGCATGTGATCGTCTCCACTGGGACGGCCAGCGGAAAGAGTCTGTGCTTCAACCTTCCAGTCATTGAGAAGATCCTCGAAACTCCGCGAGCGCGGGCTCTTTACCTATACCCGACCAAAGCACTGGCGCAGGACCAACTTCGGTCTTTGCGTACATTCGCGCTGCCGCAAGTTAGGGCGGCAACCTACGACGGGGACACTCCGAAGGAGGAGAGGGAAGGTGTGCGGAAGTACGCCAACATCGTTCTCTCCAACCCGGACATGCTCCACTTCGGATTGCTACCCCTTCATCAGAGGTGGACGGAGTTGCTTGCGAACCTGGCCTTCGTCGTCGTGGACGAGGCTCATGTCTTACGGGGGATATTCGGTTCTCACGTCGGGTGCATTTTGCGGCGTCTGCGGCGGTTGGCTCTTCACTACGGGTCGGACCCCGTGTTCATCCTCACCTCGGCAACCATGGGCAACCCCGGAACACTTGCTGAGCATCTGCTAGGCATGGCGTTCAAGGAGATATCTGAGGACGGGGCTCCCCGCGGCGAGCGATTATTCGCCTTTTGGAACCCGCCTTTCATTGACGAGGAGAAGGGGGTGCGCGGCTCTGCGAACTGGGAGGCAGCGCGCCTTTTGTCATCCTTCGTAGACGAGGACGTCAAGACGATCGCATTCGCAAAATCTCGTAAGTCGGCCGAGCTCGTCGCAAAGTACGCGCGTACATTGCTGCAGGTAGCCGAAGAGGATCAGATCAGGCCTTACCGGGCAGGCTACCTCGCCGCTGAGCGGCGGCAGATAGAGCAGGAGCTTTTCTCAGGAAAGTTGAAAGGGGTGGCCTCCACTTCAGCGCTCGAGCTTGGGATTGACGTTGGTGGCATGGACGCGGTTGTCCTCAACGGTTTTCCAGGAACGGTCTCGGCTGTTTGGCAGCGGGCCGGACGCGCCGGTCGTCATGCCGAGCAGTCGGCAGCGGTTCTAATCGGGCAGGACGATCCCCTTGACCAGTACTACATGCACCACCCCGAGGTTCTGCTCGGCAAACCCTTCGAGGTGGCGCTTGTAGACACCACCAACCCGAATGTGCTGGCTCCCCACCTAGGGGCAGCGGTTTACGAACAGCCGCTGGAGGTGGGGTCGGCGGACGAGATTTTCGGGAAGGGCGCGGAAAGCCTTGCCGAAGAAATGGTCCAGGCCGGAGACATGGCCGTACGAAAGCAGCGCGCAACCAAGATCGAGCGTTATCACTGGAAACGCCAGCAACCACCCGGTCGGGATCTTGATATTCGTTCGCTGGGAGGCGCGCAGTACGCCATCGTGGAGGAGAGCACCGGCGCGCTACTCGGAACCGTCGACGGCGCTCGGGCCTTTCAACAGATTCATCCCGGAGCGGTTTACCTGCATCAGGGAGACAACTTCGAGGTGGCATCACTGGACCTGGAAACCAAGGTGGCGCTGGTGAAACCGCTCGAGGGCAACTACTACACGCAGTCACGGGAGTCGTCGGACATCCGTGTTATCGAGCCCTTTCATTCGAAGACTGTCGGCACGGCAGATTTCTACGTTGGCAAGGTGGAGGTTACGGAGCACGTCGTCGCATTCGTTCGACGTGACATCTCCACGGGGGAGACGCTGGCCATCGTCGACCTGGACCTGCCTCCCAACATCCTGGAGACGGTGGCGTTCTGGTACACGGTCGTGCCCGGAGTCGTTCAACGGGCTGAGATAAGTCCTGCCGATCTTCCAGGATCGCTTCACGCGGCAGAGCATGCCGGGATCGGAATCCTTCCTTTGTTTGCGATGGCCGATCGATGGGACATTGGGGGAGTGTCTACCGCGCTGTCGGGTGACACAGGCCTTCCCACCGTCTTCATCTATGACGGTTATCCCGGAGGTGCGGGAATTGCGCAGCGAGGCTTCGATGAAGCTGGTGAGCATCTTGCAGCGACCCTTCAGGCCGTGCGGGACTGTCAATGCGATAGCGGCTGCCCCTCATGTGTCCAGTCTCCGAAGTGTGGAAATGGAAACGAACCGCTTGACAAGCATGGTGCTATTCGTTTGATGTCGGCGATTCTCACCGGCACGGCATACTGAAAATCATGCGTCAGTCGTTCGAATCCGTCAGGCCCATGCTCTGCCGTCTGGAAGAGAAGCTTCCCTCCGGCCCGGACTGGGTGTTCGAGCCAAAGTGGGACGGATTCAGGGGAATCCTTTTCAAGGATGGGGGCCGGGTTCGTCTTGCGAGCCGCAACGGTAAAGACCTGGGTGCGTACTTTCCGAACCTGATCGCCGCGGCCGCATCCTTGCCCGACTGCGCGATCGACGGCGAGATAGTCGCCGTCAAAGACGGCAAGCAGGAGTTCGAGCTGCTCCAGCAAGCACTTGCCGGCAGCAAGGTGCCGGTCGCGTTAGTTGCATTCGACCAGCTGTGGCTCGATGGTGTGGATCTGACGGGGGATAGCTTTGACACACGAAGGAGTTCTCTCGAGGAGTCCATCTCTCCCACCGAGGAGTTTCAGGTTACTCCGCAGACCCACGACCGCCGGCTTGCCGAAGAGTGGATTCGTGACTTGGCTCCAATGGGATTCGAAGGCGTTGTCGCAAAGAGAAAGTCCTTCTCTTACAAACCTGGTGAGAGAGCGATGGTGAAGGTGAAGCACTGGGAGACATCGGACTTCGTCGTCGGTGGGTATACGGGTCCCCTCGGTGACCCACGGGCCCTTCTTTTAGGCGCCTTTGATTCGAAGGGCGTTCTTCATCACGTCGGAGGAACCGGATTCCTAAGCTCCGAGCTACGTGAGGCCTTCAAAGCGCATCTCGGTGAGCTTGAAGGGGGGTCGGGTTTCACCGGAATACAGCCGAGTGCAAACCGATGGCAGAGCCACAGGCTCACTAACTGGGTTCCGGTAACACCACGGCTTGTCATCGAGGTTCTTTACAACCGAATGGATTCCGGTCGAATTCGGCACTCTGCAAGATTTGTTAGGTGGAGGCCCGATAAGCGTCCAGAGGAGTGTGTGATGACCTGGTGAATTACCATCATTGGCGATGAATAACGAGCCTCGCGAGTTACTAAACACGGTTACCCACCTGGTGGGGGCCGTGCTTGCAGGCTTTGGTGCCGCAGTCTTGATAACCCTCGCGGCTATGGCCCGCGATCCGTGGAAAGTGGTCGCCTTTTCAATCTACGGCGTGTCGTTGGTCGTGCTGTACCTCGCATCCACTCTGTATCACGCGCTCAGTGGGAGAGCGAAGCAGATTTTCAAACGGTTCGATCACATGGCGATTTTCCTTTTGATTGCAGGCAGCTACACGCCATTCACCCTCGTGACAATCAGAGGCGGGTGGGGGTGGGCATTATTCGCGGGAATCTGGGCTCTTGCGATCCTGGGCATCACCTTCGAGGCGGTTTTCGGAGACCGGAGCAAAGTCTTCAGTTTTGTCATGTACCTGGTGATGGGATGGGCGGCAGTTGTAGCCGTGGGGCCGTTGTCGGCGGTTCTTCCTCCGATAGCTCTGGGACTGATTGCTGCCGGAGGAATCCTCTACACGCTGGGGTTCATTGTCATGGCGGTGAACGCCATACCGAACAGTCATGAGATCTGGCACTTCTTCGTGCTCTTCGCAAGCGCTTGCCACTTCATTGTGATGCTTCTTTACGTGCTCTAGAAGGCACATCTGCTCGCTTGTGATAAGCGAATAAAGCTAGAGTAGCTAGAACATGCCAGCCAAGAAAAAGTCGACTCGCAAGAGGGCTGCAACAAAGAAATCGCCCTCCCGCCAACGTCCTGCCCCGGCCCGCGGCAAGAAAACCTCCGCTCGCAAATCTACGGCGCGACCAAGAGCTAGCGCTAAGTCCAAGGCATCGAGCCGGAAGCCGGCGCGCGCGTCCAGACCAGCCTCCTCCGGCAGGCGCGCGGCTACGGCCACCGGAAGGAAGGCCTCGTCTGGCGAGACGGCTGAATTCATCGGCCTCATGGTTTTGGACTTCACCAACCCGTTCTTCACGGAGGTCGCGCGCGGCGTCGAAACCGCAGCGACCGGGGCCGGTTTCCACGTCCTGCTCTGCAACTCCGGTGACGATGAAGTGCGAGAGATCGAGCTGCTGAGAAGCCTCGAGAAAAGCGCTCTCGCTGGACTAATCATCACTCCGGCCGAAACCCGGATCCTCGACTACCTCGACCGCTTGAGACGGGGTGGGATGCCCGTCGTTTTACTGGACCACCCGGCCGAGGATTACGAGATCTCGTCGGTAGCCGTTGACAACATCCGGGGTGGCGAGATGGTGGGGGAGTACCTGTTGTCACTGGGTCACGAGACGTTCGCGTTCATCACTGGACCTCTCTCGATACCCCAATGCGCCGATCGCCGGGCCGGGTTCCACGCCGCGCTAGAACGCAGGGGAATCAATCCTTCGAAAGCGGTTGAAGAGCACGTGATGGCCGGGATGAACCCCCGCGAGGGCCAGCTTGCTACTGATCGGATCGTGAGTTCCCGGAAGCCGCCGCGTGGAATCTTCTGCGCAAACGACCTCATGGCGCTCGGGTGCCTGCAGACCCTTACAGAGCGCGGATATTCAGTTCCCCAGGACTTCAGCGTCTTCGGCTACGACGACATCGCGCTCATGTCGAACCTGGAGACACCACTAAGCACGATGCGCCAGCCGAAGTACGAGCTAGGACACACAGCAGCCCGGTTCCTCATCGAAGAGATCGAGGGCCGGCGTATGGTTCCCCAGCACCAGATGTTCACTCCGCAACTCGTCGTGAGGGCCTCCACCGGCCGCTGATCTAGCGTCTTGCTTGGAGCGCTTTTTCGGTTAGCGACCTGCACAAACGCGTTCTTCTCGAGAGGCAGATTAGGTGCACCTAACCTGCTAAACTGGCCATCGAGTGGAGGTCCGTGAAGAGCACAAATCGGCCTCGAAAGTCCTGAAAAATACCGAGGAAACCTCAGTAATGGCCATCGAAAATATCGACCCCGTCCTCGCCGAGAACGAAGAAGTTCGGAAGCTGAAAGAGGGCTACAAATACGGCTGGCACGACGCCGTGTCGTACGACGAGGCGCCGTCGCGAGGGCTTTCGCACGAGGTTGTGGACATGATCTCGGATCGCAAAAACGAGCCCGACTGGATGCGGAAGATCAGGCACAAATCGCTCGACTACTTCATCCGCAGACCGATGCCCTGGTGGGCCGCGGCCGACCTCTCCGGGATCGATTTCGACAACATCTACTACTACATCAAGCCGACCGGCATGGCGAAGAGCTGGGAAGACATGCCGGAGGAAATCAGAGCGACCTGGGACAAGCTGGGCATCCCCGAGGCGGAGAAAAAGTACCTCGGTGGAGTCAGTGCACAGTACGAAAGTGAAGTCGTTTACCACTCGACCAAGAAGGAGCTCGAGGATATCGGGGTCGTCTTTACCGATATGGACTCCGCAGTCAGGGAGTACCCGGACCTGGTCAAGCAGTATTTCGGGACGGTCATCCCGTCCAACGACAACAAGTTCTCGGCCCTCAACACCGCAGTTTGGTCGGGCGGCTCTTTCATCTGGGTTCCGAAGGGCATCTCCGTGGAGGTTCCGCTGCAGGCCTACTTCCGCATCAACCAGGAGAACATGGGTCAGTTCGAGCGGACGCTCATCATCTGCGAGGACGACAGCAACGTTCATTACGTAGAAGGCTGCTCGGCCCCCGTCTACTCCAGCGACTCGCTGCATTCCGCCGTCGTAGAGATCATCGTCAAGGATGGGGCGCGCTGCCGCTACACGACGATTCAGAACTGGTCGAACAACGTGTACAACCTTGTGACCAAGAGGGCCGTTGCGTACAAGAACGCGACCATGGAGTGGATCGACGGAAACCTTGGATCAAAGGTGACCATGAAGTACCCCGCCGTGATCCTCAAGGGCGATGGATCGAAGGCCGAGATTCTTTCAGTCGCATACGCAGGTGACGGCCAGCATCAGGATGCCGGCGCAAAAGTCACTCACGTAGGAAAGAACACTCAGTCGACAATCGTCTCCAAGTCCATCTCCAAGGATGGTGGAAGGGCCGGCTACCGAGGATTGGTTCGCATCGACAACGGTGCTACTCACGCAAGGTCGAGCGTCCGCTGCGATGCCTTGATTCTCGATGACCTGTCACGGTCGGACACTTACCCTACGAATGAGATCGAGGAAGAGACCGCCTCCGTCGGACATGAAGCATCTGTGTCCAAGGTGGGGGAGGAGCAGCTTTTCTATCTGCAGAGCAGGGGAATCGACGAGACGGAGGCGATGAACCTGATCGTTCGAGGCTTCATCGAGCCTGTCGTCAAAGAGCTTCCGCTCGAATATGCGGTGGAGCTCAACCGGCTGATTCAGCTGCAGATGGAGGGCTCGGTCGGCTAACAGCTTTTCTGGAAGCACCGATCTCAAGTGTTGATCGCCTCAATTTCCGCTTCCGCGCTTCGCGGTGGCCACGCAATCTGGAGTTCAAATGGGTTTTAGCAGGCAGGGTGTAGAGGAACTCAGCGCGGCTCTTGGTGAGCCGTCCTGGGTTCTGGAAAGACGTATCGAGGCCTGGGATTACTTCGAGAAGCTGGAGCTACCAGTTCCCAGTGAGGATGAGTCCTGGCGATACACAGACCTCGGGCGCATGAAGTTCAATCTGGATTCGTTTACCCCGGCCCCCCGTGATCCCTCTCTCACGATGACCGGCGCGCAGATCGATTTCATGCGCGACGAGGGAGCAAGGGGCGGCTATGTGGTCCAAAGGGACTCTGACGTCGTCCACAGGGAGCTCTCGCCAGAACTTGCAGAAAAGGGCGTCATCTTCACCGACATCAACACCGCCATCAGCAAACATGAGTCGTTGATTCAGCCGCACTTGTTTGCAGAAGTGCTGCCTAGCGAAGGCATTCTCGCCGCGCTGCATGCAGCGTTCTTCTGTGGCGGAACCTTTCTTTACGTGCCCAGGGGAGTCACCGTGGAGCTTCCACTCGAGGCCCAGAGGTGGATAGATGAAGGCGGCGCAGCGATATTTCCGCACACGCTGATCGTTGTGGAGGAGGGGGCCGAGGTGACTTACCTCGAGCGATTCGAGTCCACTCCCCTCGACAGCCCGGCGTTGTCGAGCGCGGCGGTGGAGATTGTCGCGGCCCCCAATTCCCGGGTGTCGTTCTTCGGGTTGCAGGAGTATGGGGACGGCGTTTGGCATTTCCAAACACACCGGGCGATTTCTCAGAGAAATGTCCAGCTTCGAAGTCTGATCGTGTCCCTTGGCGGGAAACTGTCAAGGCAGGTCGTCGAGACGTTGATTCGAGGCGATCACTCTTCATCGGAGATGCTCGGGCTGTACTTTGCGCATCAGGGGCAGCACTTCGACTTCCGCACGCGCCAGGACCATCAGGCCCCCGACTCCTTCTCGGACCTTCTGTATAAAGGCGCTCTGCGCGATGATTCCCGCGCGGTGTACGCGGGCGTGATTCGAGTTGCGCCCGGCGCAGCGAGGACCGATGCGTACCAAACGAACCGCAACCTCGTGCTTTCGGACCACGCGAAGGCCGATTCCAAGCCGGAGCTCGAGATTGAGAACAACGATGTGAAGTGCAGCCACGCTGCGTCCGTCGGGCAGATCAACGAGGAAGAGGTCTTCTATTTCCTGAGCCGCGGGATACCGAGGCCCGAGGCGGAGCGTCTCATCGTCAAAGGCTTCTTCGAAGAAGTCATAACCAGAATTCGAAATGTTGAGATCCGCGAGGTCCTCACCGAGGCTATCGAGCGGAAGCTGAGTGGAGCCCCTTCTTGATCTCAGATTGGGTTCGCGTCGCAGGGGTCTCCGACGTAAAACCCGGCGCCGTCATTCAGGTTCAAGTAGACGAAGAGCCGGTTGCTCTTGCAAACGTCGACGGAGAATTGCTTGCCGTCGGTGACATCTGCTCGCACGAGTACTTCCTGCTTTCGGACGGCTGGGTGGAAGAGGATCAGATCGAGTGCTCGAAACACGGTTCGCTGTTCAGTCTCCGAACTGGTGAGGCCATCAACCTGCCGGCCATCCACCCCGTCCCCGTATACGAAGTCAAAGTTGAGGGAGACGACGTCCTCCTGAAAGGCCCCTTTCTGAAGTCGGAAATTCAAGGAGAGAGCTCATGACCGAACCGATCCTGTCCATCAAAAACCTTCACGCCAAAGTCGAGGAAAAGCAGATCCTGAACGGCATCAACCTGGAGATCCTTCCGGGCCAGATTCACGCCATCATGGGGCCTAACGGGAGTGGCAAGTCCACCCTGGCGAACGTGTTGATGGGAAAGCCGGGTTATGAGGCGACAGAGGGATCCGTCCTTTACAAGGGAGAGGACATCCTCGACCTGGCCCCCGACGAGAGAGCAAGGAAGGGAGTCTTTCTCGCCTTCCAGTATCCGACCGAGGTGCCGGGTGTGTCTGTGGTCAACTTTCTGAGAACTGCTTACAACGCGACTCACGCGGATAAAGCGCTCAAGCCGCTCGAGTTTCGAAAGTACCTGCAGGAGAAGCTCGACCTGCTCGGCGTAGGTGACGAGATGATCAACCGGTACGTCAACGCGGGTTTCTCAGGAGGAGAGCGCAAGAGGGCCGAGGTTCTTCAGATGGCCGTCCTCGACCCGGACCTGGCAATCCTGGATGAAACCGACACCGGGCTCGACATCGATGCCCTCAAGGAGGTTTCCAACGGTGTGCTGAAGGTTCACAACGAAACGCGCGGGATGCTCGTGATCACGCACTACCAGCGGCTCCTGAACTACATTCAGCCTGGGTTCGTTCACGTATTGCTCGGGGGACGGATAGTGAAATCCGGCGGCAAAGAGCTCTCCCTTGCGTTGGAAGCCAAGGGCTATGAGCAGTTCAGGCAGGAGAACGGGGGCCCTTCAGAGCCCCAACCCGCATAGGGATCTTGGTCATCGGCATTAGGCGAGGGTTACGATAGAGCTGTGAATCCGAACGAGCTTCGCCGGGACTTTCCCGCACTCGACCAGCAGGTTAATGGGCACCCCCTGGTGTACCTCGACAACGGAGCGACCTCGCAGCGGCCGTCGGTAGTAATCGACGAGATCAAAAGGTTCTACGAGGAGGACAACGCAAACGTCCATCGTTCAGTCCATACGCTCGGGGAGCGGGCGACTGCTCTTTACGAAGGAGCACGAGAAAAGCTGGCCGAACTCATAGGCGCAGGGACGCGAGAACTCATCTTTACCAAGTCGGCGACAGAGGCCCTTAACCTTGTTGCCTACGCGTGGGGACGCCACCACCTCAAAGAAGGCGACGAGGTCCTGGTGACAGAGATGGAACATCACTCGAACATCGTGTCCTGGCAGCTTGCTTGTAAGGACACCGGTGCGGTACTGAAAGCCATTCCCGTCCTGGAAGACGGGCTCCTGGATATGAAGACGTATGAGTCCATGCTCGGCCCCCGGACAAAAGTTGTTGCCGTTGCTCACGTCTCCAATGTGCTCGGGACTATCAACCCGGTCGCAGAGGTTTCTCGTCTTGCGCATGACGCGGGGGCGGTCGTGTGTTGCGACGGGGCGCAGGCCGTGCCCCACATGCCCGTCGACGTCGCAGCCCTTGGCTGCGATTTTTATGCCGGGACGGGTCACAAGATGTGTGCGCCAACCGGAATTGGCTTTTTGTGGGGCCGGGAGCAAATTCTCGAGGAGATGGAACCGTTCATGGGGGGCGGCGAGATGATCCTGGACGTCTGGATCGATCACGCGACATATAACGACCTGCCTTACAAGTTCGAGGCGGGAACTCCACCAATCGCGGGGGCCGTCGGTCTGGGCGCGGCAATCGACTACTTGAACGGGATCGGAATGAAAGCGATTCACGATCACGAGATGGAGCTGACCAAATACGCGATGCAGCGTATGACGGAGCTTCCCGGGGCCGTTGTCTACGGGCCGACCGATCCCGAGGTCAAGGCAGGTTTGGTGTCGTTCACCCTCGGAGAGATTCACGCCCACGATGTCGGAACTTTCCTGGACTCAAAGGGAGTGGCGATTCGGGTCGGGCATCACTGTGCGAGGCCGCTCATGAGAAAGCTCGGAGTTCCGGCCACCGGCAGAGCTTCGTTCTATCTTTACAACACAACCGACGACGTCGACCGCATGATCGATGCATTGTTCGAAACACAAAAGCTCTTTGGCGGAGGTGGAATCTCTTGAGCGACATGGACGACCTCTACAAAGAGGTAATCCTCGATCATTACCGGGCCCCCAGGAATCGCGGCCGCATCGAAGAGCCCGAAGTGCATCTGCACAGGGATAACCCGCTTTGCGGTGACGAGATCGACCTTTATCTGGACCTCGAAGACGGCAAGGTGAAGGGAGTTACGTTCGAGGGCCGAGGATGTTCGATCTCCCAGGCATCGATTTCGATGATGACCGAAGCGTTAACCGGCCTGACCCTGGAGGAGGCCGAGGGCGTTGCGAACTCCTTCAAGCACATGATGCAAGGAGACGAGGGAGCCGAAGGAGAAGACCTCGGAGAGCTCGTAGCCCTTAAGGGAGTCCAGAAGTATCCCGTGCGCATCAAATGCGCAATGCTCGGCTGGAACACCTTCCTGGAAGGGACCAAGTCCTACCGCGAAAAGAGTTAGAGCCGCAGGCCGCTCCTTCGGGCCCCGATCGGCGATGCAAAGCTGTACCAGTTACAGCTAAGTCATCTATTTCATGCTTTTCCTGTAACAGGTGCAGATTCGCGTCACGAGTGCGGGGAGACGCGGCGTGCTACGTGAAGTGTCGACTGCCAATGCCGTTTGATTCGGCTCCCCGGCCGCTCGGCAATCCGTTCCCGGATGGCGGTGTAAAGCGTGTTCCTGCTTTCTTCTGGCATTGCTATGTGCCCCGAAAAGGTTTCCAGCAACCGGATGTACTCGTCGGCGGTGTATTCGAGCTCCCAGACGTAACGGCGAACGTCAACACGATCGAACCAGCCGGTCGCATGGATCTCATCGGCTGAATCCGAAACGCGATCTGGTGTGGGTGGGGGCCACGGTTCACCCTTGCTCTCGCCGATCTCGTCGTAAACGTCCTGGATCTCCTCAAAAAAGGGATCAAACCCGGTGGGAAACGCGTGCGAAGCCTCCCAGAATGCCAGTGAGCCACCTCCGCGAAGTAGCCTCGAGGTCTTGTCGTAACGCAGATCTGGGTTGAGCCAATGCCACGAATTGGCGGCGTAGATCAGATCGAAGGTTTCGTCTGAACATTCCCACTCCTCGAAGCTCGAGTTGATGATCTCCACGTTCGGATAGACCGTGAGGTCCCTGAATGCTTTGGCCGCCAGGTTGGCGCCGAGTTCGAGCGCGATCATGCGAAAGCCCATCCTGGCTAGTGGACGTGTCGCTTTCCCGGACGCACTGCCGATTTCGAGGATGAGTGGGTCATCAGGTAGATCAACGAGCGAAAGAAGATCGCTAAACAATTCGGACGGGTAATCGGGTCGCGCCTCGTCGTAACTCTCGGCACGAGTATCAAATGTGTCCCTGAGGTTCGGTGTTTCGCTCATGCCAAAGCGCGACTCAGCCCTCTGCGGTTTGGACGTCCGGCCCGAAGATCTTGTCTCTGTATTTCGTGTAGACGTATGACGTCGCAAGCAAGATGACCCCGAGTGCGCCGAGCGAAACGATTCGGTAGAGGCCGGGGAGGTAGGAGAGGTCGTACAGGAATACCTTCAGAATCGTTAGCGCGAACAGTGCAATCGCAGCGATTCTGAGGCCTCTTTTCCTCCGCCAGAACCCGGCCGCCATCGCAATGATCGAGTACGCGAGCCAGACTCCTGAAATTGCCAGTTGCTGACTATTGCGAAGGGCGTCAAGGCGGATTGGGCTCTTCTCCAGCGCGATCAGCCGTGCGTAAAAGTCTTTAGCTTCGGCCGTAACGCCGGCGAAGGCGAGCAGGCCGGTGGTTGCGTCCAGAACCATTCCCGCTTGTGGGGACCATCGGTAGCCGGCCTGACGAATGATTCTGGAATGCAGGATCGAACCGGCAATCGCAACCAACACGACCGCAAAGCGTGGGTTGATGACGAGCCGGAAGGCCTCGATCGGCACATACGCGAAACAAGTCCCGACCACTGTCAGAAATGCAAATAGGTAAACGGTCAATGCACCGTGGTGGATCGAAGGAACTGCTTTGGTCCTTGCGTACCAGGCAAGCGGAATCGAGTAACAGATCCACACCGCGCCCACTGTGATGGCGGTGGGGTATAGGAGGTCGGAAGGATTGATACCGGCCCTTGCTCCGAGCCATTGAAAGTAGTTGAAGGATAGGTTGCTCAACAGAAAAGCTCCGGCAGCAATCCACCCGTAATTGACCATCGGGGCGGCCCACGTGACGTCGGGGCCCTCCGATTTGCGATAGATGCGGCCTGCCACGGCCCCCAGCACCGCGACTGTAAGAAGCACCAGCAGCCGCGGGCTGAGTAGCGGATCCAGCTGATCGAACTGGCCCCGTTCGAAAAAGTCTTTCGTGGCCGGGGCGGTAAGTAGGGACACGCCTAGAACCGCGGCTCCTGTAACTCGCAGATGCCGAATGTCGGTCTTTGAACCGAGATAAACAAGGGCGATGCCGATGACGGTCCAGACCGGAACCGTGCCCTCCAGCGTGAGCCAAAGTCTTGTCGCCACGAGGGCCATGAACACCGACTTGAGCGCGAACGGAATCGTGCTTCTTCGCAGGGCCACTAGGGGAGCGGCATATGCGACCGCCAGGAGCGTGACTATGGTCGCAAGCGTTGTGGAGTCGGTACCCATGATCTCGGTCAAAGCGCCTACGAGGAATCCGAGGTTGAAGGTTCCAACCACGTTGCGAAGGGCCTTGTGCTCCTCTACCGATTGGGCCAGCCGGTATCCCTCGATCGAGTAGTAGAGCGCCCAAATCAGGACGAGAAATATTGCCGCAATACTGACGAGCTGGGGCCGATAGTCGCGCGCGAACCAAACCGAGTAGGAGATGTATGTCGCGGCAAGGCTGATGGGCTCGAGAACCCACCATTTCTTCCGCCAGGCAACGAGGCCGAGAAGGCCCGCGTTTAGCAGGACGAGGTAGGCGAAGAATCCTTCTGGGGTTGCTCCGCCGCCCTGAAGCAGCACCGGTGTTAGAAACCCTCCCGCCCAACCGATCAGCCCAACGGCGAGCGAATCGAATCTGACTCCTCGTTCGAAGGAAAGGATTGTTACGAGCGCCATCCCGAGCACGGCCACGACCTGAGGCACCAGCCTGTAAAAGTTGTATGAGGCGTAGACGGACAGATACAGGATCACAAGCCCCGAGGCCAGGATTCCCTGCGAGAAGATGGGCAGCTTCTCGCGCTGCCGAGATGCACCGTAGACAAGAGCGGCGCCACCCGTTAGGCCCATGAGCACCCGGACCAACGGCGAGATCCAGTCGTGGTCGAACGCGTACTTGAGAAACAATCCCGCCCCAATGATCAACGCAAGAGCCCCGATGCGGTTGAGGACTCGCTCTCCAATGACTCTCTCCCACTCACCCTTCCACTTGGAAGGAGGTTTGACATTCGTGCGCCAAACCTGAGGCTGGGGAGTTTGAGCTCGCGTCAGAGTCTGGGGAGTTTGCGGGCTGAAAAGGCGCGGGTCGCCTTGCGCGGCTACGGCGGCGGGCTGTTGAGCTGGAGTGGCTGCTGCGCGTTGCTGGGCTGCGATCGTCCAGGGATCCTGGGGGCCCGCCGCCTCCGGCTCCTTTATTGCCATCGCAACCTGGATACTGTCGACGCCGGAGCGAAGCCGGGCAACCTCTCCGCGCAAGAGCCCCACTTCGCGAGACAGGTCTAGAAGCCTTGCGATGAAGATCGAGATCAGCACGATTAGCCCGACCAGGATCAACCAGACGACGAACAGCCCCACTAAATATTTCTCATTTTCATAAGCAACACTAAACGGCGGCGGCCAGCTCGATCTCGATTCTGTACGGCTCGAGGTAAGTCGAGTGGATGTGATGCGGCAGTTCCAGCTCCTCGGCAATCGAGGATAGAGCGTTACGCAAGGGGGCCAGCTCTTCTCCGTCGTCACGGAAACGGCGCACGCTTGCTTCGATGAGTTCCAGGTCCCGGTCTGAGACTCGGCCCCTGGCGTCCAGAAGGAACCGGCCGATGGCCCTCAAATGCCCAGGTTTCGTAGCCGGCTCATCGAACGCTTTCAAGTACAAGCTCATGAAATCCGGGATGAGATGTTCGGGATCGATGCCGCCCGAGCCAGACAAGAGGCCGTCGATTTCGCGTGTTGCAGATTCGCCATGAGTTTGTAGCTGCAGACGGCTCTGCGATGTGAACATCACCATCTGGCCGAGTGAACGTTCTCGGCTGAAGAAGTTCGCCAGCCGGTCGAAAGCGCAAACCTTCTCCACAAAAGCAGATATCGACGCAGGTGTTGAGAGGGCGGTTTCCTCGGCGATAGGAAGCTCCGGATGCCTTCTCATCATTTCGGCGGTGAAGAACCCAGGCCCCCTGCTGCGCTGGGGCGTTGCCAATCCAGTTGGTGCTGCTTCATCGAGCTCCGGGGCCGAATCAATAGCGCAGCTAGGAGAACGGCTCTTGAATATGTAGCCCCTGAGTTCGGCCATGTCGTCTTGTGACGAGCGCTCCCGCGCGTACTCGTTCATCTTCTCCGTCAGGTTTTCGCCGGTGCTCGGCATTACCAGCGATCGTTTCCCGGCCGACACTTCTACTTGAATCGGGGGCCGGGGCACGCCGAGCCCGATATCGACCTCAGGGCATACCGGGAGCCACTCAACGAAGGGCGAAAGCTTCTCGATGAGCAGATGCTGTCTCTTGTGGGCTCCGTCGTAACGCACGCGCTCTCCAAGAAGACAGCTGGATATCCCGATGGAGATCGGGGGATGTTCCTTGATCACAGGGCCAAGCGTAAACTCGATTGACATGCCCGTAGGTGATGATCAGTCCGTCAAGGCCGCAAAGGCCCTCGCGCTCCCTACGAGGGCGGCGATAATGTCCCATCTCTTGAGTGCCGGATCGCGCACGGCGCGCGAGGTTGCAGATGAGTTCTCCCTTCATCCGAACGTCGCTAGAGTTCACCTCGACCTTCTCGTCGAGGCGGGCTTCCTCGCAACGGGAGTAAGACGTCAGGCCAAGGGCCGCCCATCGAAGGTGTACTTCACCTGGGAAGGGGAGATGTCGACCCTCGAGGACTGGGAGGTCTCACCTCGCTCGGACCAGGTGCCGGCGGTTGGACTCGTTGCCGCCGAAACCGCAGCACCCGTCTACGCCGCGAACCCATACCGGCTCATCTCGGCGATCCTCGTGCGACTCGTTGAAAGACTCGACTCCAAAGAGCTTTACGCAATGGCCGAGCAGGTCGCGCGCGAGGAGGGCCGAAAGCTGGTCCTCGAGTACAGGGCCGGGGGCCTTGACTTTGCAGCTGCAGTTCGGGCGATGGTCGAGGAGCTCCGCCGATTCTCTCCGCAAGTTCACGTGGTTTCGATAGAGGACGACTATGCAGAGATCGAGACTCCCGACTGTCCGTTCAGGGAGATTGCACTCGAACATTCTGACCTTGTGGCCATCATCGACCCAGCGCTAAAAGAAGGTGCGATGTCGGCCCTGGGGCACCCGAGCATCGTGGAGTCGGAGTTGTCGGTAGCCCGAGGCGACCCGGTCTGCCGCGAGACGGTCCGCAAACGGCTC
>DATLOJ010000006.1:0-5543 GCA_035536315.1 Actinomycetota bacterium
CCGTACGAGTTGGGTGTTCTCGAACACGGCGTGTTTCAGTCCTCGCCGCCGCACACCTGGCAGGCCTGGAGGCTCGCTCGCTATTTCGGAAGAGGTGACCGCGGTTATCGGGTAGTAGGCCTGATCCGGCCCCCAGGCGCCCAGGGCGATGCGATTGCTGCGGTGACCGCGATGAGAATGTCCGAACGCGACATCGACCTGATTGACTCGGTCCTTCCCGTCCCCGACGCGGTGGCAGCTCTGCGAGCTCGAAAACCCGAGGCCGTGATTGTCGCCGGGACACCGGTCGACCTCGAGCAAGTCGTTGCTGCTCTGGGATCCGAAGGGACTTACGCGGGCCGTGGCCGCATCAAGAACGGATGGCGTCCGCAACTGGCGGGATTCGAAAGCACCTGGGGAGCAAACGCTCCGGCCGGCACAGTCATCGCATCGGACTACGCAGTGGTTTGGAGGCATTCGCCGGGCGTGGTTGGTCCCGATCCGGTGCGCGAGGCAGCGGGCAAGATTGAAACAAAAGACGGCTTCGCAACGCTCTTCGAGCTGAGGGGATACGAGGCAGCAAGGGTGCTCTTGGAGGGAGCGTCGCGAGCGGGAGCCGGGTCCGGCCCCCTGGCTTCGGGAAAGCGCGGCGAGATCCGAGCCGGCATCGAGGCATTCGATCGCGTGAGGCTTGGCAGGCTTCCGGTGTCGTTCGGCCCGGACGATCGCGTGATTGCAGAGCGCGACCACATGGGCTTGTGGGCGGCGGTTGCGGACCCGTCTGCCGGCTCACTCTTTCAGCCCTTGATGAGAACCTTCACATCAGACCTGGAACGCACGAATGTATTGGAGGAGGACTGGCCCTACTTCTTCGAGGGGGCAGTACCGGGGGCCGAAGCGCCGTTCTTCCACCAGTCGAGGTTTGGAATCGTCACGGATAAGTCGGACGACCTCCACTGACGGAACGCTCTCAGATCGCTATGGGAGAAAAGTGGTTCCTGTGGCCACTTTCTCTCCAAAGCGCACCGATTTGGGATGAAAACGTGTGTACGGCACGTGGTTCCGACATAAGCAATTGAAGAATGGGTATGTTGGATTCTGCCGTTAGGGGCGCCTAAGTTAACGAAAATGCCGGGCCTATAATGGCCAAGAAGCCCGTAAGTGTGGGCCGGAGGTAAATGCACATGGGAGCCTCAATGTTCGAGCGCTTCACCGACAGGGCGAGGCGCGTTGTCGTTCTTGCCCAGGAAGAAGCCCGTCTTCTCAACCATCAATACATCGGAACGGAGCACATCCTTCTAGGCCTGATCTCCGAAGGGGAGGGAGTGGCAGCCAAGGCTCTCGAGTCGCTGGGCGTTTCTCTCGATGCGGTTCGGATGCAAGTCGAAGAGATGATCGGCACGGGCCAGACCACCATCCAGGGCCACATTCCGTTCACACCCAGAGCGAAGAAAGTTCTGGAGCTATCACTGCGCGAAGCGTTGCAGCTCGGCCACAACTACATCGGCACCGAGCACATCCTTCTCGGCCTCATAAGAGAGGGCGAGGGTGTTGCGGCGCAGGTCCTTCAAAAGCTCGGTGCGGACCTGGGACGCGTCCGCCAGCAGGTCATTCAACTGCTGTCCGGTTCATCTTCGGCCCCCGAAAGGGCCCTCGGCGAATCGGCGGGGCCGGGCGGATCGCCAATCCTTGACCAGTTCGGCAGGAGCCTGACCGCTCTAGCCGCGGCCAACAAGCTCGACCCGACTATCGGTAGAGAAAAAGAGATCGAACGCGTGATGCAGGTGCTGTCTCGCCGGACCAAGAACAACCCGGTTCTGATCGGCGAGCCCGGGGTCGGAAAGACGGCGATAGTCGAGGGTCTGGCATCGCGCATAGTCGCAGGCGACGTTCCGGAGACTTTGAAGGGCAAGCAGATCTACACGCTCGACCTCGGTGCACTCGTCGCCGGCTCCCGTTACCGCGGAGATTTCGAGGAGCGCCTGAAGAAGGTCTTGAAGGAGATTCGCACGCGTGGCGACATTGTTCTTTTCATCGACGAGCTGCACACGCTCGTGGGGGCCGGAGCGGCTGAGGGAGCGATCGATGCTGCTTCTATCCTGAAGCCCATGCTTGCTCGCGGTGAGCTTCAGACAATCGGAGCTACCACTCTCGAGGAGTACCGCAAGCATCTCGAGAAGGACGCTGCGTTGGAGCGTCGTTTCCAGCCGATCGTCGTTCCCGAACCGACCGTCGCACAGACGATCGAAATCCTCAAGGGCCTTCGTTCACATTACGAGGCTCACCACCGGGTTCAGATCCTCGACCAGGCCCTCGTTGCTGCTGCGAACCTGGCGGACCGTTACATCTCGGACCGGTTCCTCCCGGACAAGGCGATCGACCTCATCGACGAGGCAGGCTCGCGTCTTTGGATTCGTCGCATGACGGTTCCTCCAGAGGTAAAAGAGCTGGAGCAGCGGGTCGCCGAACTACGCGTGGCAAAGGAAGAGGCCACCAAGGCTGAGCGGTACGACGAAGCAGCGCGTGTCCGAGACGAGATCAGATCTCTTGAGACCGATCGTGAGCTTCGCATGGCGCAGTGGGAAGACCAGGAGGGTCAGGTACTTGCCGAGGTCGGCGAGGAGGAAATCGCGGAAGTGCTCTCGGTTTGGACCGGCATCCCCGTATACAAGCTGACCGAGGAAGAGACCGAGAAGCTGATCCGCATGGAGGACGAGCTGCACAAGCGAATCGTCGACCAGTCGGATGCCGTGCACTCGGTTTCGCAAGCGATCAGAAGGACGCGCGCCGGACTCAAGGACCCCAAGCGTCCGAGCGGATCATTCATATTCCTGGGCCCCTCCGGTGTGGGAAAGACCGAGCTTTCGAAAACGCTTGCCGAGTTCCTGTTCGGCGACGAAGACGCGTTGATCCAGCTCGACATGAGTGAGTACATGGAGAAGCACACCGTCAGCCGGTTGATTGGCTCACCTCCCGGATATGTCGGTTACGAAGAGGGCGGACAGCTGACCGAAGCGGTTCGTCGCAGGCCGTTCTCCGTCGTTTTGTTCGACGAAATCGAAAAGGCTCACAACGATGTGTTCAACACACTTCTGCAGATCCTGGAGGACGGAAGACTCACGGACTCGCAGGGGCACACCGTCGACTTCAAAAACACCGTAATCATCATGACGTCCAACCTTGGAACGGCGAACCTGCGCAAGGCCGGGCTTGGGTTCTCGCAGGACAGCAAAGAAGTCAGCTACGACCGCATGAAGGAAAAGGTCATGCAGGAGCTGAAGAAGGCATTTCGGCCCGAGTTCCTGAACAGAGTCGATGACGTGATCGTCTTCAAGGAACTGTCGAGAGAGGACGTTCGCCAAATCGTCGACTTGATGTTCCGCAGGGTCAAGGAGCAACTGCAGAGCCTCGACGTTGAGATTGTTCTGACGGACGCCGCCAAGGATCACCTGGCAGAGGAGGGTTACGACCCAACTCTGGGTGCAAGGCCTCTGCGCCGTGCAATCCAGCGCCTGGTCGAGGACCCGCTGTCCGAGAAGATTCTGTGGAAGGAGTTCTCGGCGGGTCAGCGCATCGTCATCGATGTCGAGGCCGATCCCGAAAAAGAAGGCAAGGGAAAGATCTCGTTCACCGCATCGGGTGGCGAGGTTCGCAAGCCGGCGGACACGGATGCCGAGCCCGAGCCGGAGCTGGCCGGAACCGGAACAGGCTCGAAGGAAAGTTAACCTCCGTCTTACCGATTCACTGGTAGGTAGGAAAGAGTCCTTAGCGTGCCACTCGATCAGAATTCCGCGCAGCCCGATATCGAAGCTCAACTTGTTGATCAAGAGTCGCTTGCGCAATACCTGAACGAACATCTCGGTGAAGGTGAGTTGTCGATTCAGCGGCACTCTGCGGGGCACTCCAACGAGACTTTCTTTCTGAAGAAGGGGGGCCGGGACCTCGTCCTTCGAAGGCCCCCGTTAGCGGTTTACCTGCCAACCGCCCACGATGTCCTTCGCGAGTACCGGGTTCTGAGTGCCCTTCAGAGCACCAAAGTGCGCGTCCCGCGAACGGTCCTGTCCTGCGAGGACGAGTCGGTGATTGGTGCCCCCTTTTATTTGATGGAGAAAGTCGAAGGACCGGTCCTGCGGTCCGAGCTTCCTGAGGAGCTTCGGACGTCTAGAAGTGAGATTGGCCGGGAACTTGTTAACGCGCTGGCCGAGTTGCACGCCGTAGATTACGAACAGGTCGGACTCGGGGGCCTGGGGAAGGCGGCCGGATATCTCGAACGTCAAATCAAGAGATGGACCGGCCAGCTCGACCTTGCAACTTCGATCACCTCTACATCGCGCGAAGTTCCACAGATGTGGGAAGTGCGCCACTGGCTCGCTGCAAACGTTCCGGAGTCGAGCCGATCGACGATCGTGCACGGCGATTACAAGCTCGACAACGTCGTTTATGGAGCAACTTCGCCCGCGAGGCTGGTCGCGATCCTCGACTGGGAGATGTGCACGTTGGGAGATCCGCTGGCGGATCTCGGCTGGATGATCTCGTTCTGGCGCGAGGCAGGCGACCAGGAGGACCCGGTGTTCCAGGGTTTGTCGTCGGTGACAGCTGCTCAGGGTTTCTCGACGCGTGCCGAGCTCGTTCAGCTCTACGAGGAGCTGACGGGAACTCAGACGGAAAGCCTCACCTGGTACGTGGTGCTGGCTGTGTGGAAGCTTGCATGCCTGCTGGAGGGCTCGTACGGACGCCACCTGCTTGGAACGACCGACGATCCTTTCTTCGCACAGCTGGAGCAAGGAGTGCCTGCCCTGGCCCGGCGCGCGCTGCAGGTCGCCGAGGGGGGAGTGTGAGCGAGATCAAAGGATTGATCGTCGACTTCGGCGGCGTGCTGACAACGTCGGTGTTCGATTCGTTCCGCGCGTTCTGCATCGAGAACGAGCTCGATATCGAAATTCTGAAAGCCGTCCTGCGCGGCGCCTTCGAAAGTTCGGAGCCAGAAGCAGAGAACTGGGTACACAAGATGGAGACGGGCCAGATCACCGCGGACGAGTTCAACAAGCTTCTTGCTGAGGGTCTCTCGGCCGGCCGCGAGAAGCCCATCGACGCGGAAGGCCTGAAAGACCGGCTGTTCGCCAACTGCAAAGCCGAGCCGGAGATGTTCGACCTGCTTCGTGAGGCAAGGGGGGCCGGAGTCAAGACCGCGCTGTTGTCGAACTCTTGGGGCGGAGACGGTTATCCGCGAGACTCGTTCGAGGAGCTCTTCGACGCCGTTGTGATCTCCGGCGAAGAAGGATTTCGCAAACCTCAGCCTGAGATTTACCGCCTGGCGGCGGAGCGGTTGGACCTTACTCCCGAGGAGTGCGTTTTTGTCGACGACTTCGAGGTGAACACGAAGGGGGCCGAGGCCGTCGGCATGCAAACCATTCACCACACCTCGGTCGACAAGACGGTAGGGCAGGTAAAGAAGCTGATATCGAGATCATGAACCCTTAGGTCGGACCACTCGCCCGGCTAAGGCGGACTCCGGCCCCCATTTACTTTGAAGGCATCCCAGCTGCTGGCCCGCTCGATCTTGA
>DATLOJ010000007.1:0-5841 GCA_035536315.1 Actinomycetota bacterium
CCTCCCAGGCTTGCCGTCCCGAGCTTTTCGATGACCCCATCAACGACTGAAACGACGGGCGTGCCGGCGAGAGCGAAGATGTCGGTCCCTTCATGACGGTGGTAGTAGCTCGTACCTTCCATGCGAGGCGCCCCCCACGAATCCGTGTACGAGTAGGGGGCCTTTACGGGGAAGGCGAAGCCGGACTTTCTCTTCTCCAGCTCGGCCCGCACCAGGTCGTATTCGCGGCCGACAGCTTGCAGAGCCGACTTGACCTGTTTTTGCTGCTTGCCCAGCTCGGTGAGGGCCCCCTGTTCCGCCTGCCGCTGCGCCTCCTGCTCAGTGCGCAGCCGTTCGGTCTCGGCCTTCAAGGTGCTCACCCGGCCGAGATTCTCCGAGTCGCGTCTGGCCACCGATTGCACAAGCCTGTAAGCGGTCAGGAACTGGCGGTAGGTCCTTGCGGACAAGACCACGTTGATCAGCCCAACGCCTTCGGACCGGTAGATGGACGCTGCCCTCCTATTGATTGCCGCTTTGGCCGCCCGAAGCTCCGCCTCTATAGCCTTCTGCTGATTGTCGGTCTGGGTGATCTGCTCGTGGATCTCGGTGAGCCTGTGCTCCGCGGTTTCGTACTGGCCGACTATTCCGTCGAGCTGGTTCTGCGCCGTCCGTACCCTGGCGAGCGTCACCTCGAGCTGGGCTTGTAGCTGTGCCATCTCTGCCGGCGTCGGAAGCTGGGGCGGGAACTGGCCGCTCTGGGAAGCGCCGGCGGGTGTTGTGACAGGACTGTAGGCAGCACAGACCATGGTCGCCAGTACGACGCCACACAGGCGTGGGAGGGATTTCACCCCCCTATTTTGTTACTTGTGAGCGCTAATGTGTCAACTGTTAATAAAAGATCACGATTCCGGCCGAGATCTCTCTTTCAAGATCGCCTCTCGGCGCGCCAGGCGGGCTTCCCTTCGGACAAGGGCCTCCCGCAGCCTGCGGTGCTCGTCGGGGGTCTCGGCCACAAGCGGTGGTATCTGCCTCTTCTGCCCGGTGTTGGGGTCGAGGCCTACAAAGACCAGGTAGGCCGTCGAGGTGTGGGCACGGCGCCCGCTCAGCACGTTCTCCGTCTCGACCCGCACACCCACCTCCATCGAGGTGGTGCCCGCGTAGTTGACGGACGCTCGCAGGGTCACCAGGTCCCCCAGGTTGACCGGCTCGATGAAGCTCATCTCATCGATGGCGGCGGTGACTACCGGGCCCCCCGAGTGCTTCTGGGCGGCTAAGGCGGCAGCTGTGTCAACCAGCCGCATGATCACGCCTCCATGAACGAAGTTGAGAAGGTTGGCATCGCCTTGATCCATGGCTTGCGACAGCTGAACTTGGGAGTCCTTCACGGTCTTTGGGTCCACAACGTCTCCTTATTTTTGAATATCAATACTGTAGTTAGTTGGAAATCCGGATTGCGCATTCTCCCGGCCCGCATACTCACGTCCCTTTCACTTCGCGGAGGAAACCTTGGCCCGGGCGATAGCAGCTAAAAACACTCAAGCGATGCTCTATCGCCGTATGAAATTGAGCGTGGGAGGAGTCATGTTGCTCGTGAGGCTCCACGCCGATCTCTCCAAGATGCCGCCGCCCTCATTGGAGCTGTTGGGGGCCACGATCAAGGAGGCAGTAAATCCGGAAGTGCTCCTGGGAGAGGGAAGTCGCCTGGCCCTCACGTACCGCTGGCTCGAGAAGCAGTTCGGCCGGCGAAACGCGGTTCGAGCGGTTCTGGAGACGATCAACGAGCTCGCTCTGAGACAGGCGGCTCAGTAAGGACACCGGCATCCCTGCGAGAGGTACAGGTTCCCGGCTGCAATAAACTGACGCTCCACACTCCTTCGAGAACTGGAGCATTCATGTCTACAACCATCACCGGCGCGGAAGACGTCGTTTGGAACCTTAGCGATCTTTATCCCGAGCTCGGCCACCTTCATTCAGAGCTCGACGAGGCGCTGGGGGCCGTCAAGGCCTTCAGAGATAACTACTACGGCAAGGTTGCCGGGCTCGACGCAAGCGGACTCCTCGAGGCAGTCACAGAGGCCGAACGAATCGCCACGCTCGTTTACCGGGCCGAGGCCTACTCGTACATGGATTTCTCGATGAACACTGCCGACCCAAAGCGGGGGGCGCTCTTGCAGCTCGTAAAGGAGAAGAACGCCGCGGTCTCCACAGAGACCCTGTTTTTCAACCTCGAGTGGATTGCGGTCGATGACGCCCAGGCCAAGAAGCTGCTCGAGGATCCGGTGCTCGAGACATACAGGCATTACCTCGAGTCGCAGCGCAGGTATAAGCCGTACGTGCTGTCCGAGCCCGAAGAGCGAATAGTCACAGAGAAGGACGTCACCGGCAAGAGCGCGTGGCAGCGTCTTTTCGAGGAGAACAACGCCACTCTGAGGGTTCAAGTAGAAGGACATGACGAGCCGGACCTCTCATTCGAGGTTGCGATCGCGCTTTTGCAGCAACCTGACCGCGACCTCAGAAGGCGTGCAGCGGAGGGCGTTACCGAGGCAGTCAAGAACAACATCAAGGTTCCCACCTTCATCTTCAACACGGTCCTGCAGGACAAGGCGACTTCGGACAGGCTTCGCGGTTACCCCCACTGGCTGGCGTCGCGCAACTTGTCGAACGAAGCGTCGGACGAGTCGGTGCAAGCTTTGATCGATGCCGTCGTCGAGCGCTACGACATACCGCAGCGTTACTACAAGCTCAAGGCCAAGATCATGGGTCTGGACAGCCTTCCCGACTGGGATCGCTACGCGCCGCTGACGCAGGACTCGACATCAGTTCCGTGGAGCGAGGCGGAGAAGATCATTCGCGACGCGTACTCATCCTTCTCCGACGAGGCGGGCCGGATCATCGGAGACTTCTTCGACAAGAAGTGGATCGACGCAGCGCCGACAAAGGAGAAGTCATCCGGCGCGTACTGCGTGACCACCCTGCCGGGTGTTCACCCGTACATGATGATGAGTTACACCGGAGACAGAAGGGCCGTGCTGGTGCTGGCCCACGAGCTTGGACACGGCCTTCACGGAGCCCTGGCATCGAAGCATGGTTTGTTCAACGCGAGCGCTCCGATCACGCTGGCTGAAACTGCATCGGTGTTCGGCGAGGCCATTACATTCCAGAGCTTGCTGGAGGCCGAGCAAGATCCGCACAAGAGGCTGGACCTTCTTGCGGGACGTATAGAGGACGCGATCGCCACTTCCTTCAGGCAGGTTTCGCTCAACAGGTTCGAGGACTCGTTGCACACCGCAAGGCGCGAAGAGGGCGAGCTCTCGGCGGAGCGCATTGGCGAGCTTTGGGAGAACTCCCAAAAAGCGATGTTCGGCGATGCAATCGAGATGACCGAGGGTTACCGGACCTTGTGGTGGAGCTACATCTCGCACTTCATCCACACGCCGGGCTACGTCTATGGCTACTCCTTCGGGTACCTGTTCTCGCTGGCGATCTACAACAAGTACCGGGAGGAGGGCGACTCGATGATCGAGCCTTACCTCGAGCTACTGCGGGCCGGCGGCTCTGAGAAGCCGGAGAACATCGCATCGAAGGTCGGCATCGACCTTACGGACACGGGGTTCTGGCACAGGGCTCTGAAGACGATGGACGAAGAGGTAACGGAGGCCGAAAAGCTAGCCGCAACCCTGTACAAATAAGCGACCGTCAAATATTGAGGAGCCGGTAAGGAACGCCGTCGAAGTCGTCGCCGATTGGTATGGACCCACCACAGTGAGAACGCTCCGCGATATGAGGCAACGGCTCAATCGCCACGGCCGGAGTCTTGGCTTCCACGCGATTGGGTTCACTGTGCTGGGAGCGCTAACTCTGTTCCTTGCGACGCTTGGCCGAACAAGCGAAGGTCAGTCAATCAGTTGGATTGGTGTTGTCGTCTCGGTTCTCTGGTGGCTTCTCGGTCTCGGCTACTCCATCGCGGCGATTCGCGAGAAGCTGGGAAAGGATCCCGGATTAGTGCCGCCAAAGGACATTCTCTAAATGAACGCCTAGCGACTTCAGCGGATCGCTCGGACATGACTTTCGTATCTAAGTGGAGGACAGTAGCGAGGCTTGAGTCAGCTCGGCTTGGTCTCGGCTATCAGCTTCCTAATCGCTGGCACTAGCTCCCTCGGGACCTCCATCACACTACGCGTTGAGTCGTAGCGTTCCTCGTCCTCCGCCAGCCCTTCTTCGTCGGTCTGTTCCTCATAGTGATCCAGTACGCGTTTCACACGAGCGCCATCCCACCCAGGGGGAAACCGATTTTGTCTCGTCATCGTCTTCTCATTCTACGGCGGAGCGCCTTGAGGGCCTTGGGCCCGAGATCGTAGGCCGTGATAACGAAGACCGTCTCGGATTCCGGCTCGGGAACATAGATGACCTTCAGGAACCGTCCAGCCGCCGTCTGACCGATCGCAACCCGCGTGTCCTCGATACCGCTTCCATCCTCCAGGGGAGCCTCGAGCACTTCCTGAACCTCGTATTCGTCGACCCCGTGGCTCTGGGCATGCGGAAGACCAGATTGGCGGCTGATGTAGAACCGGATTTCCACAAGGGGAGTCTAGGCAGGAGGTGTGACACCCCGAACTTTTTCGGTGCCAGGCCCCTAATCCAACTTCAGGCTCCCATGATCGACTCCTTTGTGTGTCGGGTGTCGCGACTGCTGCCCGCACGTAGGATGGAGGACCCACAATTCAAAGGACGAAGTCAATGGCGATTTCATTTGATGTAGTGCCCGAGGTAGAGAAGTTTCTGCAGGAACCCCGCAAGATGTTGATCGGAGGGGAGTGGCTCGAGGCTGAGTCCGGCGAGACTTTCGACACCCTCGACCCGGCAAACGGGCAGGTCATCGCACAGGTGCCGGACGCCGGCCCCCAGGACGTCGACAAGGCTGTCGAGGTCGCCCGAAAAGTAGCCGACGAGGGCGTTTGGTCGGGAATGCCAACGGCAAGGCGGGCCGAGATCCTCTGGAAGATCGGCGACCTGGTCGAAGAGCACAAGCTCGAGCTGTCGCAGCTCGAGACGCTTGACCAGGGCAAGCCCGGCTACATGTCCATGGCCGAGATGGACGTTGTCATTCACACGTTCCACTACTTCGCCGGATGGGTCGACAAGTACTACGGCGAGACGAACCCCTCCGACGGAAAGCTTTTCACCTACACCCTGCGGGAACCCGTCGGAGTAACCGCCGGAATCATTCCCTGGAACTACCCCCTGATCATGGCCGCGCGCAAGGTGACCGGAGCGCTTGCCTTCGGTAACCCCATGATCCTCAAGCCGGCCGAACAGACACCTTTGACCGCGCTGCGCCTTGGCGAGCTCGCACTCGAGGCGGGACTTCCTCCGGGCGTTCTCCAGGTCGTGACCGGCCGGGGCGAGACAACGGGGGCTGCACTCGTCGCGCATCAGGGCGTCGACAAGATCGCATTCACAGGATCGACCGAGGTGGGAAAGACGATCATGCGCGAGAGCGCAGGGAACCTCAAGCGTCTAAGCCTCGAGCTCGGAGGCAAGTCACCGAACATCGTCTTTGCCGATGCCGACCTGAAGCGCGCAGGAAGCTTCTCCATGTACGGCGTGTTTCTTAACTCGGGCCAGACTTGCACCGCCGCCACCAGACTTCTCGTAGAAAGCTCGATCCATGACGAGTTCGTCGACTCCGTAGTCAAGTCCGCATCGAAGATGACTCTTGGCCCCGGCCTGGCCCCCGACACGCGGATGGGGCCGGTGGTTTCGCAAGAGCAGCTCGACCGCGTGATGGGCTACATCGAGGCCGGAAAGAGTGAAGGCGCATCGCTCGTAACCGGAGGCGAAAGAGCAGACGGCGACCTCGCC
>DATLOJ010000008.1:0-5973 GCA_035536315.1 Actinomycetota bacterium
CCCGTCGTACTTCTACCTGGCGGGAAGCACGCTGCTATTCGGCCTGCACCTATTCGGCCTCAACCGAATCGAACGCCCGAAGAAGGGCCTCGCCCAACCCGCCTAACCCCGGGAGCTCCGACCGGATTCACGGAGAAAAGCTCCGCGCTTTTCTCCGTCAGTTCCCTATAACGCACTTTTTCGAGAAAAGCTCCGCGCTTTTGTACAGGAGTTCCGTGTGGCCCCTACTGCGCTAGCGCGGCCCGCTGTTGGTAGAAGGCCAGGATCTGCAGTTCGATTGATAGGTCTACTTTGCGGATCGAGACTGAGGGCGGCACCGTTATTACCGTGGGTGCAAAGTTGAGGATCGATTTCACGCCGGCCCCCACTAGTGCGTCGGCAACCTCCTGAGCAGCGGGGGCCGGCGTCGCAATGATCGCGATGGCAATTGATTTCCTCTTCGCAACGGCCCCCAGATCGCTCAGGGCTTTGACCGTTACTCCGGCCGCCTTTTCGCCGACCTTGCTCGGGTCGCTGTCGAAGATCGCAACGATTCTGAATCCTCTTTCGAGGAAGCCTTTGTAGTTGGCGAGCGCGTGCCCGAGGTTTCCGAAGCCGACTATTGCAACGGGCCAGTCCTGAGTAAGACCTAGCTCACGAGAGATGTGAAATACGAGGTACTCGACTTCGTAGCCGACTCCGCGGGTTCCGTAAGTTCCTAGATGTGACAAGTCCTTTCGGACCTTGGCTGCGTTGACGCCGGTGAGCTCGGCGAGCCTGTCGGAGGACATGGTCGCCTCGCCCTCGGCCCCCGCGTCGACAAGGGCCCTCAGGTAAAGGGGGAGTCGGCCGACCGTAGCGTCCGGTATCGGACGGCGCTCTTCTGTGGGGTTTTGCATCTGACGAAGGATCTTAAGGCGAATTCACAAATTCACAAGGAACCGCTCAGCCGCTCCGCTCCCTCGACGATCTCCGGCAGATCCGAGGGGTCCATCCCTCCCTCGAACACGACTTCCTCGTCGACTTCGATCACAGGAACTCGAGTCCCGAACTCACCTTCCAGACCGGGGTCGCCGCCGATGTCGATAGATCGGTACTCCTCGCCGATGTCGTCCAGGACTTTCTTGGCGACATCGCAAAGAGGGCAACGCTGCCGCGTATAGAAGTTGATCACGCAGTGAAAGAAGTCACAGCCACCCGCTCACGCCGAGCAGCCCGCGCGTCGCAGCCATCTCGCCGACATGCAGGTACCCGTGCATGATCACGCCGTTCGCGATCGTCCAGGCGGCCGACCTGCCTTTGTACAAAGAGATCACCGCTTCGTCTAGTTTCGACGTCGACGTCAACGAGGCTCCACTCTGCCGCTGCGCTTCTGTGTCTGGAACTAAGTCCAGGTCGGCCGGGGAGATGGTCTTCAGCCAGGCCCGCGTGTTCTTGGAAACCGCTTCCCAATACGCGTCGACCTCGGCAGGATCCGCAGCAGAGCTGAAGCCTTCAACCTCCTCATCGGTGGAACCGGTACCGATACGTTGATCGCTCACGCCAAGTCTGTCGGCCCACTCCTTCGATTCAATGAGCTGAGACTCGCCCCTGATGAACTTGTTGATCAGCATGTCCTCGACTCTGGCGAGATGCCACATAAGCCACACAATCGAGTTGGAGGCGGGAGTTGGACGAACTTTCAGCTGCTCCAGCGGGACGAGGCTCCGTATGTTCATCTCGTAATAACCCCGAACACCTTTTTGCTGCCCTGCTATCCAGTGCATCAGTTCCATTTGTGGACCACTCCTTTTAGATGCCTACCAGCTCGTTGAGTCCAGCCGATTCCATCGCCTGTTGTATCCAGGCGGACAGGATGAAGACTTTTCCAAAAACCATCAGCAGTCCGAACGCGATTAGCAGGGTGCCGCTTACCCGAAGTATCGCCCGCTGTCTGCGTCTCAGCCAGGCCAGGCCCCCAATGAGCTTGGACGCGCCAATGGCGGAAAGAAGAAAGGGAATTCCAAGACCAAGCGAGTAGATCAGCAGCATCAGAGCCCCCTTGCCGGCCGTCTGCGTGTTCGCGGCAAGAGTGAGCGCCACTGCAAGAGTCGGGCCGATGCAAGGTGTCCACCCAAACCCGAACGCCAGCCCCATCGCGTAGTTCCCCGCAACGGAGCGCGCCTTGCGCATGTCGAACCTGCGCTCGGACATGAGCCAGGGGGCGGGAATGAGTCCCATGAAAACCAGCCCCATAAGAATTATGAAAGCCCCCGCCACTCGGATTGTTATCTGCTGGTTTGCCCGAAGAACTTGCCCGATGTAAGAGGCGGAGGTCCCGAGTGCGACGAAGATCGTCGTGAAGCCCAGGACAAAAAGAAGAGTCGGCCCAACCACTCGTTTTACGTTGGGTTGCTCCCCGGCTTGATCGACGGCGCCCCCGGAAATGTACGAAAGGTAACCGGGAACGAGTGGCAGAACGCATGGGGAAAGGAATGAGACTGCCCCGGCTAGAAATGCGAATGCGGCAAAGGCGAAGTTAGCCTCCAAGCGGGTCGCTCGCCAGCATTCGGTCCAACCTTTCTCGTATCACTTCTTCCGACATCGGCCCCCGCTCGATGAAGATCAAGGTGCCATCTCGCGAAATGAAGAAGCTCTCCGGGAACGCGGTCACCGCGTAGCTGCTCTTTGTCTTGCCGGCGTTGTCGCGAACGTTGGGAAAGGTGATCTGAAACTCGCTCACATATTTTCGGGCGTCTTTTTCCAGGTCGTCTGCATTGATTCCGATGACGACCACTCCTCTGCCCGCGTACTCCTTCCAAATCTTCTCAAGGTGTGGAGCCTCATCCCGGCACGGCAGGCACCAGGAGGCCCAGAAGTTCAAGAGAACGATCTTTCCGGTGTGGCTCTCGAGCGTCACCCGCTCACCGGTAAAGCTTGTAAGTGAAAAGGGCGGGGCGGCCTTACCGGGCTCGACGCTATTCGCATCTTTGAACACTGCCCACGCGAGCAGGCCCATAAGGAGAAGGGGGGTGACTACAAATGCGGTTCGCTTCAACATCAGCGTGGAGGTTCTTCGGTTTCTCCTGAAGGTGTATCCGGCATCGGGGGCTCCTCGATCTGAGAAGCGGAGACGGCCGCACTCTCGGCGGGCATTGCTTCCCGCCGCTGCCTCGTTTTCAGAAATCCCGCAAACATCAGGGTCACCCCTGCGGCCAGGCCAACCGAGAACACTGCTCCGCTCCCGTAGCGGGCAAAGATGCTGCCAATCGCCACCACCAGAGTGCCGGCGGCGATCAGGACATTTCCTGCAGCAAGGCTCCGCACTCCTTCATCCGTTTTGCCTGCCAGTTTCCAGGCCGACCAAAGCGCCCCCGCTACGACGATTAGGAAGCCGGTAAATGAGTAATAACGCGAAACCTGGCGAACTACCGGCTCTGATGCCAGAACCTCTCCGGCCGATGGAATTTCACCTGAGATTCGCAGAGCCTCTTGGTTCAAATCTGCGCCGGCAACCACCCCGATGGCAAAGATCGCGCCGACGACGACAAGCACCGCGGCAAAATGACCGAGCTTCCTCGAGAATAAATACAGAGTCCCGAGAGCAAGGATGGGCGCGGTGAGTACCGCTCCACACAAGTAGTAAGCGCGAAACAGCGTGGGACCCCAACCCCCAAGCATTCCAACGGCGGCGCTAAACGATGCCGCCGCAAACAGGAGCATCGCAACCGCCCACGCCAGCTGTTGCGGCTTGTGCCGCGAAACGAACTGCTGGCCCAGCAGTGCGGCGAACAACAGACTGATGCCCGCAGCGATCATCGGTAAGACCCACATCTAATGCACCTGGCCTAGCTCTGGAGGCCGGAGCATCCGCTTCAAGACTTTGCCCGTGGCAAGGTGCGGAAGCTCAGCGACGAACTCCACCTCAGTTGGAACTTTGAACCGGGCAAGCTGACGGGTGCAGTGCACGATTATCTCCTCCTCGCTTGCTTGCTGATCCTGTCGTCGCACAACGAACGCCTTCACGGCCTCTCCCTGACGCTCGTGTGGAATCCCAACCACGGCCGCGTCGATAACCGCCGGATGGCGAAGGATCACATCCTCCACTTCCTTGGGGTAAACGTTGAATCCCGAGACGATGATCAGCTCCTTCTTTCGGTCAACAAGCCACAGATACCCATCCTCATCGAGGTATCCCAGGTCTCCCGTTCGAAACCATCCGTCCGCAAATGCGGCGGCGGTTGCCTCTTCATCATTCCAGTATCCATTGAAAACATTGGGGCCCTTCACCCAAACCTCACCGGGATCCCCGGTGACGGCCCCCTCGCCGGACTCGCAAACGACTCTGAGCTCCACTCCCTCTACCGGCTTCCCCACGGAACCCGGCCTCTGCTCTCCCATCCTGGTCGTAGTCAGCGTCGGCGAGGTCTCGGTGAGACCGTACCCCTCCCATATCTCGATGCCGAACTTCTCTCTGAAATCGTCGATGACCTGAGCCGAAAGAGCTGACGCGCCGGACACCGCGAAGCGGACGCTCGAAAGATCGAAGTCGGAAGGGTTGAGGGCAGCCAGCCACGCAATGTACATGGGCGGGGCTCCCACGATGATCGTCACACCGTCCCTTGCAACCCGCCTCATCGTTCCTACCGGATCGAACCTTTCCTCGAGAACGACCGTCGCGCCCTGGTCGATCGACAGGCCCAAAATGACATTCAGCGCGTAGATGTGAAACAGGGGGAGGACTCCGAGCACCACATCGTCGGCGGAGGTTCTCCCCATCGGCAGGGCAAGGACCTGGTTGATATTCGACTTGAGGTTTCCATGCGTGAGCATTGCGGCCTTCTGCCCGCCGGAGGTCCCGGAGGTGTAGGCAAGTACGGCCAGATCCTCATCACCGACGGTGACTTCCGGCGGAGGCCCGCCGTCCAGAAGCTGATCGAACGGCCGAGCGGTCGGGTGCTTACCGACGACGTAAACGGGGGCGGAGAACGGGCCCGCCGACATTATTTCTCCGATCGCGCTTTCGTCCGAAATGATCACTCTTGGTGCGACACCGGTCAGGTATGGGCGCAGCTCTGCGGCCTTGAGTGAGGTGTTTAGCGGAACAGACACGGCCCCGGCCCTCAAGACTCCGAAGTAGACGCTCGCGAAATCCGGAGTGTTGGGAAGGGAGAACGCGACACGGTCGCCGTCTCTTATCCCTATTTTGTGAAGTCCGGCGGCCACCCGATCGGCATTTCGATCCAGCATCCGATAGCTCACGCGCTCCGAGTGAGAGACGAGAGCGGGATGATCCGGACGCGAATTTGCCGACCTTCTCAGGCCGTCAGCCAACCCTCCCACTATCTCTACCACTTAGTCCGAGTTTAAGTGGCTTGCACACCAAACCCTCGGTTGCACGTTAACCTTCCCCGGTGCCAGTTCGCCGAGCACTAGCAATGCTCCTCGTTCTCTCCGCATCCGTCGTCGGTTCTGCGGCGGTTTCTCAGGCCGTTCCCTACGAGGGGTTGCTGAATCCGGAGCGGATTCTGAACGTCCTTCAGGTTGCCTCAGTCGAGAATTGCTTTACCTCCCGTCTGAACGCCGAGCGGGCCGTACCTCTGACGACGCGCGCGGACCTCGTCGCACTTGCGCGCAAGCATTCGGGGCGCATGGCTTCCTCCAGTTCCATCTACCACAACTCCAGGCTCGCGGACGAAGCTCCTCCGGATTGGCAGAGCCTCGGTGAGAACGTCGGAGTTGGGCCGGAGTGCAGCGAGATTCATCAGGCGTTCATGAATTCACCAACGCACCGCAAGAACATCCTCGACACGGACTTCAACTTGATCGGCGTCGGTGTGGTCATCACGCAGGACGGATCTATATACGTCACGCAGGTCTTCATGCAGTCGGGGTTTGACCAGGGAGCGGCGGCTCCCTCCGGAACGGGACGGCCGGGCGAAACACCTGCCGGCCCCGCCGAGCCAATTCCAGGAGAGGCTCCCGCCCCCGCGGTGCCCGGGTCCAAGATCAACG
>DATLOJ010000009.1:0-6058 GCA_035536315.1 Actinomycetota bacterium
AGTTAGAAACCGATGCCTTCTGATCGAAGCGGTTGCTAGCCGCCACCACAATCTGCCCCGGCAGGTTGAAGCTCGATGGATAGTCGGGGGAGGTGGCCAGGTTCAGGTTGGAGTTTCCTGCTGCTGTAGCGACGACGATCCCTGCGGCGATGGCCTGGTTGAGGGCAGTTTGAAGGGTCGGCGAGTTGGCAGTCCCTCCCCACGATGCGTTGATGACGTCTGCCCCCTTGGCGATCGCGTAGTTGATGGCCTCGACCGACTTGGAGGTCCTGCCGCCACCACACTGGCCGCCCGTGATCTCGAGGAACTTGAGAGACATCAGCTTGACGTTCCATGCGATGCCGCTGATGCCAATTCCGTTGTTTCCGCGGGCAGCGACTATCCCTGCGACGTGGGTTCCGTGATCGTCGTTGTGCACAGTTGTCTGATTGGGGCAAACCTCGGCGACGTCGTACACGGAGGAATCCCCGTGCGCGAAGTCCCAGCCGTTTAAGTCATCGATCAGCCCGTTGCGGTCATCGTCCACGCCGTTACCGGCGACTTCGCCGGTGTTGACCCACTTGTTGGGGCCCAGGTCCGGGTGTCCGAAGTCAATACCGGAGTCGATGACCGCCACGATTACGTCGGAGCTTCCGGTCGTCAGGCTCCAGGCATCCGCGGTGCCGCCGCTTTCCGATGCGTCAATGTCCGCGTCTGCTGTCCCGGCTGTCCCGCCGAAAGTTTGGCCCGTGTTCCGCAGTGCCCACTGGTCCACGTACCTAGGATCGTTTGCCGTGACGCCGTCGGTGCGCAAGATGTAGTCGGGCTCGGCGTAGATGACTCCCGGCTGGTTGCTGTACTCCTCGATCGCGGCCTCGACCGACTTTCCGTGGGGGAGCTTGACAAGGTCGGCGTTTGTGCGGCCGAGGCTCTTTTCGACCGAAGCACCCAGCGCTCGGTGCGCCCCATTTCTCCCTTCGCGCGGCAGGGACTCCTCGAAGCCAACGATCAGCTGCCCTTCCGCGTACTCGCCCTGGATTTCCGGGGCCGGCCGCTGAGGGGCAGCAGCCGCCGACCCTGCGCCCAATGAGGCGACGAGCAGCAGGACCACCAGCGTGGCGAGCGATATAGACCTAGCTCGGAGCAAAAACGTTCCTTCCTGAATAGTTCACTTCGGACGAGTAGTTAGTTGACCGCAAGAGTTGTATCGGCAAAGTTTAAGGTCGTTTTAGCCACCCACCATAAGAATTTGTGACCTTTTTGGGCTATTTTTCGGGACCCAGCTACCTAGCCCTTCCCGTGGCCACGACGTTCCACGTTGAGTCCCCAGGAGGACCCCCGATGTTGGGGAACGCGGAGAGGGCCAGAAGCTCAATTCCTGCCTGGTCCAAGGCCAGCTCTAGCTCCTTCGCAAAGAAAAAACGCATCGTGTGTGTCTCTTCCGTCTCGCCGGCGACCTGGCTCCCTTTGATCTCCCACATCTTGTACATGACATCGCAGATCTGCCGGCGTGAGTCCAGCCGGCTGGAGACGGTTCTGATGAGCTCGCCGCCGTCGGTTGGCACCAGTTTTACTCTTTCGCCGGGCCCTTCGGACAGCACTGCCGGCCCGTACCAGAAGTCGAAGATGAATAGGCCCTCCTTCTTGAGGTTAGAGCGGACCGACTCGAGAGCCGCCCTGAGGTCGGCGTTTTCGGTCTGATAGCCGATCACGGCGAACATGGCGATAACGGCGTCGAAATCTGAATGGCCTTCCAGGGACCTGATGTCCGAAAGTTGAAACGAGACGTCGACGCCGGCGGCCTTCGCCTTGGCGGCCGCCTGCGCGAGCATCCCCTCCGATCTGTCCACCCCGACGACCTCATAGCCTCGCCGGGCAAGAGGTATAGCGTGCCCACCCGTTCCACATCCGAGGTCAAGAACTCTGAGAACAGGGCCCGGCGCGTGGGCCTTGAAGAGTGTCTCCAGCACGTCGCACTCCGCCTCGTAGTCCTTGTCGGCATAGAGGGCGTCGTACGTGGAGGAGTAGCCCGTCCCGAAGACCTCGCTCATCGGATGTCCCCGACGTTCGACATGACTTCAGCGACTGCGCCTGCGACCTGTGTGAGCTGTTCGTCGGTGAGGGCGGTTCCCGAAGGAAGGTAAAGCCCCTGCCGGGCAAGCCTCTCCGCTACCGGAAATGAACCGGCCGGAAGGCCCCGGTCACTCCAAAAGGGCTGCTCATGCATCCCCAGAAAGAAGGGCCTCGTCTCCACTCCTTTACCGGCCAGCAGATCGGCGAGCTTGACGGCGGTCAAGCCGGTCTCTTCCTCGACCACAATGCCGTACATCCACCAAACGCTTCTGGCCCAATCCTTCTCGACCTGAATCTGGATCCCAGGAACGCCGGAGAGCCTTTCCGAATACTCCCGGCCACACTCGCGCTTGCGGTCGACGATTTCATCTATCCGCTGGACCTGTGCGGCCCCCATCGCCGCTTGAACATTGGTGAGCCGCGCGTTGTGCCCAAGCCTCTCGTGGAAGAACCGTCGCTCAGGTTGAAAGCAAAGATTTCTGAGGGATCGAAGGGCGTCCGCGTGTCTTGGATCATCGGTCAGTACCATGCCGCCTTCCCCGGTCGTTACGAGCTTGTTTCCGTAAAAGCTGAAGCAACTCATCTCACCAAAACCTCCGCATCGTCGCCAGCTTCCGTCTTGCGACGAGTAGTACTCCGCCCCATGGGCTTCGGCTGCGTCCTCGATCACCGTCAGGCCATGTTTTTCCGCCAGCTGCAAGACGGAATCCATGTCAACGGGGTGCCCGTATATGTGAACCGGCATGATCGCTTTGGTTTTGGGAGTGATCGCTTCCTCCAGCCTGCTGGTGTCCATGCACCAGGTCTCAGGATCAGAGTCGATCAGTACTGGTTTGCCCTTGCCGTAAATAACGGCCTGAGCGCACGAAACGATCGTGAAAGTAGGGATGATTACCTCGTCCCCGTCTTCCAGATCGAGGGCCTCGATGGCAAGCTCGAGCGCGGTCGTTCCGTTGGAGCAAGCGATTGCATACTTCCGACCGCAGTACTCCGCCCAGCGCTCCTCGAACTCATTGATGAATCTTCCGGCCGACGAGATCCACCCGGTCCTGAGGCACTCATTGACGTACTCGATCTCGAGTTCGCCTATCTGAGGCTCGTTTACCGGAATCATTGATTACTGATGATCGAGATGTTCGAACCGGTCTTTTTCCCGTAGTCCGGTATATGGCCCCTGTTTCACCTCCAGGAGCACAGTGTCTTCCAGCATTCGAAAGCCGTGACCCCCGGTTAGCAGCAGCATGACATCGCCGCGAACGAGCTCTTTAGTTTCCACGAAATCCCGTTCGGGTGAATAGAAGTCGACTTCGCACCTGCCTTCCCGGACGAACAGGACCTCAGACGTACCCACGATGTGCCGTTCGATTGGCAAGTGCACATGAGGGACGATGTCCCCGCCAGCCGGATAGACGACAAAGCCGAGCTGAAAGTTGAAGTTGTCCGGAGTCACAAAGGTCGTTTGGTCGGGCTTCGTGGATGCGCGAACCAAGTAAGCAAGAGGCTCACCCCGCCATTCAATCCGTTCGACGTCCACGCCCAAGCCTTTCACTGGCACTCGGTGATGTGAGAGCGGTGAGTGTATTCGGCCCCGTCGTCGAATAGTGCTGCCTCGCGATGACGCTGGGACCCGACCTGGTCCGAAGGTCCCGCACGCCATTGAAAACCGGCGGTTTCAAGGTACTGTCGAACTAGATGCCAACAAAATTGTCACCTCGCTCGAAGGTGTTGATGGAAGAGATCATCAAGCCGAGTCACGGCCCCCGATTCGCGCGCCGGGTCCCGCGGCGCGTGGCACGGATATTCAGATACGCCGGCATCTTCTTCCTCATGGCAGTGATAGTCGCGATCCTTGTCCTGGCATACGCTCAGCTGCGACTTTCCCGCAATCAGCAGGAGATAGCCGAGCTTTCCCAGCAGGTTCCGGACGAGCCCATGAATGTCTTGGTGCTCGGATCCGACTCCCGCGAAGGGCTGTCTCCGGAGCAGATCAAGAAGTACGACCCCACTGGTGCCGACAGCAAAACCGGGAAGCGTGCGGACACGATCATCCTTCTTCACCTCGACGAAAGGCGAAAGAAGGCCATCCTTATCCACTTCCCGCGGGACCTTCGAGTTACGGACGGAGCCGGAAACCCTACAAAGATCAACGGCATTTACCAGGACGGGCCGGGGGCCATGATCGAAACCGTGCAGGACTTCACAGGCCTTCCCATTCATCACTATGTCGAAGTCAACTTTGCAGGGTTCAACAACATTGTCGACGCGCTCGGAGGCGTGAACGTCTACTTCGAAAAACCAATCAACGAGCCGGACTCGGGACTGAACGTGCCCCGAGGCTGCGTGACCGTAGAGGGGGACCAGGCCCTCGCGTTCGTGCGAGTGCGCAAGATCGACGACGACTTCGGACGGATCGCGCGCCAGCAGCTTTTCCTCAAGTTAATGATGGAGAAGGTCACGAGCGCGGGAACCCTCCTCAACCCCATCAGACTGGTGAAGCTGGTCAACCTGTTCGCAACCAACGTCGAGACCGATGCCCAGCTGACAGTTGGTGACATGAAGACGATCGCCGGACGTGTGCGCGGGTTCAGCGCCGATCGCGTGGACATGAGGGTCGTGCCGTCATCGGGGGCCAAGATCAGGGGTGTGTCGTATGTGATCGCCACAGATTCTCAGACGGAGGCCCTCTTCAGAGCAATCAATGAGAGGGAACCCCTGCCCGACTATGGCCGGACGGGAATCAGCTCCATCGAACCGGCCGACATAGAGCTGACTTTGTTCAACGGAGTCGGAGTCGACGGGCTTGCTAAGAGCGAGGCCGAGGCTTTACGTAGAAGGGGCTTCCAGGTGAAGGGTACGGGTGACGCCGCGACATTCCACGAGAAGACGACCGTCTATCACGACGAAGGTTTCGAGGACAAGGCTAAGTTCCTGGCTGCTATCTACGGGGCCGCAGTGAAGGTAAAACCGGAGAACCTGGTCGTCGAAACCGAAATTGCACTGGTGCTCGGTCAGGACTTCTCCGAGGGCCGGGCCACGCCCCCTCCGCCGCCCTCGCCGGGGCAGGCATCAAAGGGGCAGAAAGAGGAAAAACCCCTCGTTCATGCTTGCGAGGACTGACTAGTCGAACAGCGCCCTCTTGATTTCTTCGGGCTCGAGAAGCGTCGCTGTGCTTGGACGAATGGGTCCAGGAAGAAGGAACCAAAGCAGTCCCGATTTCTTGACGTTGATTCGATGGTCGCGGAGGAATTGCATAAATCTGGGCCAAGCTCGCGCTCTTTCCGAGCCGGCAAGGATGAATAGCAACTGATCTCGGCGCCAGCGTAAGCGCCGATTCACATCCTTGCGTATGCGCCCTTGTACTGGACCCGCTTCACTGAGGTACTGGGCCCTCAACTTCAGGAATTCCTTCTGCATAAGTTCGGGCATCGTGGCTCGCAGGGTTGAGCCGTGCTCTACCTGCACAGCGAGTATCTCTGCGACGTGCACGGGGATGAACCCCCTTGTCGCTGCGCGTAGCCAGTACTCACAGTCTCCGAGCAGCCGATAACTTTCATCGAACTCTCCAACGGCCTGCGTGAGGCGTCTTGTCCAAAAGACCGTGGGCTGGCCAAGGGTTGCTAGATGGGTGTAGTAGTTGAGATCGAACTCAGGATAGAAATGCGGAACGAAGGCGGGAGGCTCTCCAGGGTAGAAAAGACCAATGTCTCCGTAGATCATCTGACGACCGGCGCTGAGGGCCTCAACTGCAGCCTCGATGCTGTAGGGAAGGTACAGATCGTCGCTATTCAGATAAGCAAGGATGTCTCCCTGGGCCATTCTCAAGCCTTTATTGATCGCGTTGTACATGCCCGAGTCCGGCTCGCTGATCCAGGACATCCGATAAGTGTCGGCAACCCTGGCCAGGATCTCGGTCGTTCCGTCGGTGGACCCCCCGTCGATGACAATGTGTTCTACGTTTGGGTAGGTCTGACTTGATATGCACCTCAAGCAGTTCTCGATTGTTTCT
>DATLOJ010000010.1:0-4575 GCA_035536315.1 Actinomycetota bacterium
ATGTCCCCGTACAGGTTCGGCAGAACAAGGATGTCGTACTCCTCCGGCCTTGCCACCAGCTGCATCGAGGCGTTGTCGACAATGCGGTCCTCGAACTCGATGTCCGGGTAGCTCTCCGCCACTTCGCGGGCAGTCGACAGGAACAGCCCGTCAGAGAACTTCATGATGTTCGACTTGTGAATCGCGGTCACCTTCTTGCGTCCGAATTTGCGTGCGTACTCGAATGCGAATGTGACGATCCGCTTGGACCCGTGGACTGAAATCGGCTTGATCGAGATCCCCGAGTCCTCCCTGATCCGGCGGCCGGAGATCTTGTCGATGAACTCGATCAGATTGGCCGCCTCTTCGGATCCCTTCTCGAACTCGATACCCGCATAAAGGTCCTCGTGGTTCTCCCTGACGATCACGATGTCGATGTCGCTGTAACGCGACCTCACACCCGGATAGCTCTTGCACGGCCGAAGGCACGCGAACAGATCCAGCTCCTTGCGCAGGGCAACGTTCACGCTGCGGAAACCGGTCCCGACCGGGGTGGTGATCGGCCCTTTGATCGCGGTCCCGTTCTTGCGTATCGATTCGAGGACGTGCTCCGGCAGGGGGGTTCCCCACTCCTCCATCACGCCCTCACCTGCGTTCTGGACGTCCCACTCGAACTCGGCCCCCGTGGCCTCCAGGACCCGTCTTGTCGCTTCGGCGATTTCCGGGCCGGTTCCATCACCGGGGATGAACGTGACGCGATGTGCCATCTGTCTGACCTCTCTTAGATTTTCTTGGCGTGGTTAAAGGCAACTCTAGTTGAAGCAAGAGGAGGGCTTCATTGGCCCCTCCGTCCGAAACGGCACGCCTGATTACGCCTTGCGATACAACCTTTTCCGGTACGACTTTTCGCCACGGGAGATGTGGATAAGATAAAAGCGGCGAGGAGGAAGTGAGTTTGCCAGGCAAAGGCCTCGAAGACGTTGTAGCGGCAGAGACCGCAATCTCAGATATCGACGGACAGCAAGGCGTCCTGTGGTACGTCGGTTACGACATCAAGGACCTTGCCGAGCACTCGACGTTCGAAGAGATCGTCTACCTGCTTCACTTCCTCGAGCTCCCCACCCCCAAGCAGCTCGACGAGCTGACGGCCCAGCTGGCCAAGGAGCGAGAGCTCAACGACTGGAACCAGCAGCTCCTCGGAACGATGGCCTCGGTCTCCTCCCCCATGTCGATCCTCAGGACGATGGTCTCAGCAGAATCGGCCCACGATCCCGACGGGTGGGAGCCTCCCGAGAACGACGAGGCAAACCTTCGCAAGGCAATCAGAATCATCGCCCGCATCCCAACGCTCATCGCCGGCTACCTCCGCTTGAAGAACGGTATGGAACCAATCGCCCCCAACCCCGACCTCAGCCACGCAGCCAACCTTCTCTACTGCCTGAGCGGCGAGGTCCCCTCGGACGAGGACGCGAGGATCCTCGATCAATGCCTGGTCCTGCATGCGGACCACACGATGAACGCGTCTACCTTCGCAGCCCGAGTGACGGCGGCAACTCTCTCCGACATTCACTCTGCGATCACCGCTGCTATCGCCGCTCTCAAGGGCCCGCTTCACGGCGGGGCCAACGAGCGCGTGTTCGAGATGCTCACCGAGATGGGCGACGTCTCCGGCGTCGAAGACAACATCAAAGAGAGGCTGGGCCGCAAAGAGAAGATCATGGGGTTCGGCCACAGGGTCTACAAGACCGAGGACCCCCGCGCGACCGTCTTGCGTGAGCTTGCCCGGGAGCTCAGCCAGCGCAAGGGCGAGCCCAAGTGGTTCGACATGTCTGAACGGGCATACGAAGTAGTGCGGGACGAAAAAGGCCTCTACCCCAACGTCGACTTTTATGCAGCCGCCGTCTACCACTACCTTGGGATCGAGAAGGACCTCTTCACTTCGGTCTTTGCAGCGTCCCGCTCGGCAGGATGGACCGCGCACGTGAGAGAGCAGTACAACAACAACCGCCTGATCAGGCCGGAGTCCGACTACATAGGCCCCCCGGCCCGCCCCTACAAAGCCCTAGAAAAGAGAGGCTGAACCCAGGGGAAGGCCCTACCTTCTGAATCCGAAGGCGACTGCCGCAACAGTCAGAAACAAAAGCATTCCGGCGACGACGCCAGAAGGGGATGAACGCCCTTCTTCGTCTTTACGCACAGCGGCAGGCCCAGCTTCCAGCAGCGGGGCGGCTACATCGTCATCCATCTCATTGGACTCGTTGACTGTTTCTATCGCCGCGGGCGACGCGGGATTACGGACAACAGGCACAGGCGGTGTGGGAGGCGACGCTGGTCGTGATTCGCCGATCACCTGTTCGGGTTCCGAGTACGTCCAGTCATCATCGAGGATGTGCACGACTGCCGTTTCGGAGCCGCGTTCGCTGAAGGTTCCCCTGAAGTTGGTGAGGGTGACTTGGAATTGCTTCTTTTCTTCGACCAAGCTGTCGTTGAGGATTGGCACCCTAATGCTTGTTCGCCCGCCACCGGCTAAGAGCAGAGTTCCGGCGGTGTGGACATAATCCCGTCCAGCCACCGCCGTGCCGTCAGAGGTGTAGTAGTCGACCTGGCCCTGCGCGGCCGGACAGCACCCTTGCGCCTGGACCTCAATTAAGACACGTTCCTCGAACTCGTAGACCTTGTACGAGTCCTTGGTGAAACCTGTCGACTCAGCAGATGCCGGCCAGGCTGAGGTGAACATCAAGACGGTGGCAACCGAGGCCAGAAATGCCGCCCGGGAGAATGACTTGACTGATTCACCCCCTGTCCGAGGCTGAGTAGTTTAGGCCCCCAGCTCTGCGGCCATCAGCGTGTTGGATAGCAGCATCGCCACGGTCATGGGGCCGACGCCTCCCGGTACCGGAGTGATCGCACCGGCTATCTGTTTGGCGGACTCGAAGTCGACATCACCGATTAGCTTTCCGTCATCGCCTCTTGTAATGCCCACGTCGATGACGATCGCCCCCGGCTTGATCATCTCGCCGGTAATTCCCTTCGGAACTCCCGCTGCGACGATGAGGATGTCGGCGTTCATGGTGTGATCCTCGAGGTTCGTTGTTCCGGTGTGGCAAAGGGTGACCGTTGCGTTTGCGTTGTCGGCCTTGAGCGACAACAGGATCGAGACCGGCCTTCCGACGAGGTTCGAACGGCCCACAACAACGACATGCGATCCCTCGACTTTGGCCCCCGTCCTCTCGAGCAGAACCTTTACTCCAAGCGGGGTGCACGAAACAAAACGGGGCTTGCCTTGCGCCAGCAACCCCACACTTTGAGGGTGAAGCCCGTCGACGTCTTTCGCCGGATCGATAGACAGGATCGCCGCGTCGGGGTCGAGGTGCTTGGGGATTGGGATCTGCAGGAGGATCCCATGCACCGCCGGATTGGCATTGAGCGATGCGATGAGCTCCATCAGCGCGTCCTGCTGCGTATCGGCCGGAAGCCGGTGAACGAATGAGTTCATGCCGGCAGACTGCGCAGCCTTCTCCTTGGAAGAGACGTAGACGTGAGAAGCGGGGTCGTCGCCGACGAGGATTGCCGCTAGTCCGGGCTTGATTCCCTCTTCCGACAGGGCGGCGACCCGCCGGGTTACGTCTTCGCGGATCTCAGAGGCAATCTTCTTTCCGTCGATGATCTGGGCGCTCACAGATCACATCCTACCGGCGGCTCAGTGGCGAAAGTGTCGTTTCCCCGTTAACACCATCGGAACACCCAGCTCGTCTGCCGCCGCGATGATTTCTGAATCTCTGACCGAACCGCCGGGGTGAATGATCGCCCTGGCCCCCGCCTCCACTGCGGCATCGACTCCATCGCGGAACGGGAAGAAGCCATCGGTTGCACATGCTGTTCCCTTGGCCTTGCCGCCTGCTCTTTTGGCGGCAATCTGCACCGCTTCGACACGGCTCATCTGGCCCGCACCAATTCCCACGGCCTGCCCGTCGGTGGCGAAAACAACCGAGTTCGACTTGACGTGCTTACACACCCGCCAGGCGAACAGCATGTCCTCCCACTCCTCCTCGGTCGGCGTGATGCTCCCGGCCACAGTCATCTCGTCGCGCCGATCCGCGCCTCTGTCCGGGTCCTGGACCAGGTAACCGTCGGCAGCGCTGCGGACATCGAAAGCTGCCTTGAACGGCTGGCACTCGATGACTCTGATGTTCTTCTCCTCGCCAAAAGCCGTGAGGGCCTCGGCCGTGTAGCGGGGTGCGATGAAGATGTCGGTGGTGATGAACTTCTTCTCTCCGGAAACCATCTTGTTCTTCTCCGCCACCTTGAGAGCCATATCGCCGTTGATCTCACGGTTGACGGCGACGATGCCGCCGAAGGCCGATAGGGGGTCGCACTCCAAAGCCCGCATGTAAGCCTCTTCGATCGAATCCCCCGTCGCCACACCGCAAGGGTTGGTGTGCTTGACGATCACTGCCGCCGGCTCCTCGAACTCCATGACGAGCCTCCAGGCCGCGTCGAAGTCCAGAATGTTTGTGAAGGAAAGCTCTTTGCCCGAGTGCTGAGTGAACGACGGCTCGCCGCGGCCTAGGTAAAAGGCCCCCTCCTGGTGCGGGT
>DATLOJ010000011.1:0-22166 GCA_035536315.1 Actinomycetota bacterium
CGCTTCAGGAGCTTCCCGCTCGGGGTGCTTGGGATCGAGTCGACTATCTCCACGTGTCTCGGGACCTTGAATGACGACAGGCCTTGCCGGCATTTCTCCAGGACTTCGCCCTTCGTGACGTCCCCTTCGACGAATGCCGCCAGTACCTGCCCGTACTCCTCATCGGGCACACCCACCACAGCGACCTCTCTGACTCCGGGCAGCAGGCTGATGACTCTTTCTATCTCGGACGGAAAGACGTTCTCCCCGCCGATCACCACTAGGTCGTCGGCCCTGCCCTTCACAAACAGAAAACCGTCGGCGTCAAAGACGCCCAGGTCCCCAAGAGGCATAAGACCCTCCGGCCCCCTGCGAGCCTGACCGGTCGTGTAGCCCGCGAACTCGACGTTGCTCTGAACATGTATCTCACCGACTTCGCCGGGCTCAGCCTGTTCACCGGAGTCGTTCAAGATCTTCACCTCGACTCCTGGGACCGGCTTGCCAACCGTCCCCGGCCTGGTTCCGATATCAGAAGGGGTCGCTATCGAGATCCATCCTGCCTCGGTCGATCCGTAAAGGTCGTAAAGCACCGGGCCGAACAGATCCATTGTCTTTGCGCGAACCTCATCGGTCAGGAGGGACCCACTGCACACAAGAATTCGCAGCGAGGACAGATCGAGGCCGACTGCAGAGTCGGAAGACTCCAGAAGCCGGTGCAACATCAAAGGCGTCACGGCAGCAGCGGTCACACGATGCTGCTCGATGGATTCAAAGAACTCCGTCGGATCGAACACATCCGGAAGGACGACGGTCGCACCCATCACCACTGCGATGGTCACGCATCCGATCCCAAAGGAATGAAAGATCGGCGCAGGACACAAGAGGGTGTCCTTCTTTTCGAACGGGACGATTGTCAAAAGCGCAGCCAGCGCATTCACCCCAGCGGCAGCGGGGTCCCTGAATGCCCCCTTTGGCGCACCGGTCGTGCCCGACGTGTTGATTACCACGCGGCCTTCCCCTTTTCCTCCGATGAACGGGATGGGGGGCCTCGTGTCACCTGCAACAAGCCCCTCGTAGGGCACGCCGCTCTCGCCGCTGCCGACGAGAATTCTCAGTGCGTTCTTGGCGAGCGACTCCGGTGGGAAGTGACGGGCGTCGAAGACGATCACCGATGGATTGGCGGCCTTAATCAAGCCGGCGAGCTCATCGCCCTTCGCCCACGTGTTCAGGGGCCGGAATGTCGAGCCGAGCTTCTGGGCTGCAATGAAGGTCTCCAGCGCCTCGCGTCCGTTGCGAAGCAGCGTTGCGACTCCCCCGGGCTCCGACACTCCGTTACTTTCGAGGAACCGCGCGAGGCTATTGGCCCGCCGGTCCACCTCGCCCCAGGTGAGTGGACCTTGCTTGTCGATCACAGCGGTCGATGATGGGTGTGTCAGCGCGTGCGCCTGGCTGAGAAGTCCCAGGGAAACACCCCGGCCCAGAGCCCAGGGGGCGGACGCGCCCAGTGCTGCAAGGGTCGATGGGTCCAGCAATCCCGACCTTCTGAGCGCTCGCAACCTGCGGAGCCGCATTGGGATGTTCATTAGCGAAGCGATGAAGACGGTGGATCAAGGACATTTTCGAGAAAAGCTCTCCGCTTTTGCACGTCAGTTACCTATGGCGCACATTTTGGAGAAAGGCGGCGGGCTTTTGCATATTTCGTACGCCGAGGGCTAACCCGCCAGAAATTCCCTAACCAGCTTGTTGGTTTTGGCGGGAAGCTCGAACTGGGGAACATGCCCGCAGTCTTTCAATACCACCGACTTCGCGCCGGGCAGCGCTGATGTCACGTGCCTGGCAAAGCGCGCCGGAACCAAGCGGTCGGTGTCTCCCCAAACGAACAGGGCCGGGCTGTCCACTTTCCTAATTCGCTCCCAGAAGCCTCTTCGACCGTGAGGCGGCTCCAGGTAGATCTGCCTTGCGGCTGAGAAGAGGGCCATGCGTCCGCGGGGAGTTGTGAACACGCGGAAGAACTCGTCGATAGCGGAGTCGTACCAGCAATCGGGAAGACGCGACGGCCTCGCAAACATCGACCGAACCCCCGCAAGAGCCTGGCGCCGTGACAAGAGAATCGGAATAGCAGCTAACTCCGAGCGCAGCAGCATCACGAGCGGAACAAACTGTCTGCCTCTTATGAAAGCCATCGAAGGCGTAAGGAGAACCATGCGGTCGACGCGGTCCGGAAATTCCATCGCCATCTCCAGAGCAATCCGGCCCCCCATCGAGTTGCCGACCAGATGTGCGCTTTCGATTCCCAGCTCATCCATGAAATCGGAAAGCCAGCGCGCAAAGAACCGCGCGTCGTAAGCCCTTACGGGCTTCCCCGACTCACCAAAGCCGGGGAGATCCGGGGCAATGACGCGGTAGTGCTTTGCCAGATCGACCATCGTTGGTAAGAAGGAGGCGTTGGTCGCGCCGAGGCCGTGAAGAAGGATGACCGGCGTTCCCTTCCCGGCCTCGAGATAAAAGGTATCGATACCGCCTGCCAGAACAGACGCGGGCCGCGGATGCTCGTTCGGCTTGCGCGCTTCGAAAATCCATTCAACCTTGAGAGCAAGGGCAAGGTTTCCTCTGACGCGGATCTTGCTTTGCAAGTAAGCCTCGGCCCCCGATACCTTCCCGGAGAGAACTGCCGTCAGTGTCGCTGAATCCGTCTCGATTTTCGTGTCCCAATGCTTTGCGGCAACGGGAATCACCTCGATCAGACCGCCCGAGATCCGAAGAGTGAAGCACCCGTCGTCCAGCAGATCGAGAACGACGGTGGCCCTGAGGTCGCTTGCGACTGCGGTGGGGTGCGCTGCTTTCCGCCGAATGAGGGACTCTATCGGCTTGGGACGCTGATGTAGAGCCTCTGCTCTCAAAGCGTTTGGGGCATAGGAGTGACCTGTATTTTGACTCCCTCAGCCCATTTGAAACCGAATTTGCTCGACCACGGCCGTGTCCGGCCTCAGGGAAGGTCGGGTGCGTGCTCGAACCCCGATACGGCCCCGTCGGTGTTGAACGCTTTCGGCTCGGTAGCCGGCCACTCACCCCAGTCGTACCGCTTCCCCCCTTCAGAGACCCAGTACGTCCCCCGGGTTCCGTCCGGCCCCAATGAGTTGCGATCCCACCAGATCTCGGCCATGTCATCCCAGCCGGTCGAGTCCCAAAGGTTGACTCGGCCGTTTATCGACCTGGGCCCCATCGACCATTTAGGAACTGTCGGCGTCCCCCCTCGGGGCAGGACCCTGGCCATTCCCTCCCTGAACGTTTCGGGGTTGAGCCGCGGCCCGGCCATGTGAATCCCGGCCATCAGGAGTCCCGGACCGTGCACGTATAAAGGAGTGTCGACCTTGGGATCCCGGCGATTGCCCTGCGCTTCTTTGTACATGTTGTGCCAGAACTCATTCTCGTCCTTGACCTCTACTGACAGCATCGTCACGCCGAACGCACGCGACCACTGCGTCTGGTTGTAACGCCGGGCCAGCGTCGCGACGTCGGTCAGATAAGAGCCCGTGATGATCCACTCCCACTGGGCCTGTTGTTGCTGAGCCTGCTCGGTGAGGTTGGCGGGGCACAGCGGGTCTCCCGAGAAAATGACGGACGTCACACCCCGCCGTTGCAGCTGAACGACCATATTGAATGCATCGATCTGGCAGCCTTCGATGTTCGAGTATTCGATCTCGGCTGCCAGGGTAACGCCATACCGTTTTAGCTCCTCTTTGAAGAACTCGACCCCCGGACGGTAATCGTCGTCGTTGTTGTTGAACCAGATGAGACCGAACGACCGCTCTCGCGCTCTGGTTGCGTCATCGCCGGCATGAACTGCCTTGCGTCCGGCAAGCCGTTTGCCGATGTACTCGGCCCTGTGAATGTAGGCCTGGGTGGAAGACATGAGGTTTGCATAGACGAACGGGGCGTTTTCTTCATAGATCTCCTGCGGCACCGAGGCGGTACAGAAGCAAAGGATTCCTCTTGACGCGAGACGCTGCGCGTAAACCGGTCCTGCCTGCAAAGGGCCACCGACCGCTGCGAAAACCGGCGGGTTAAGTCCGGCAATGCGATCTGCATCTAGCCGTGCCAACTCAACGTTGTCCTCGCGGCCCGATCCGCGTACGAAAACGATCTCAATGTTCCGGCCGTACCGCTCGTAGTACTTGCTGTACCAGTCAACGTAGACCCTGTAGTAGTCCTCCCAGCACTCGGCCTGCGCACAACCTCCAACGGCCTGCGTCGTTGCGATCGTCTGCGGATCCTGTCCGATGTAAAACGCAACCCTAATGCGGTCGCGGTAAACACCTCGATGTGTCGCGCCTCCGTTGTCTCCGGAAAACTTCTCCAGGCATTGCGGAACATACGGATACACGACCTTGCCGGTGTCGAGAAACCCGTTTCTCCCACAAATGTTTTGCGTAGCAAGGGGCTGAACCTGATGTGCTATTCCTCTTGCCTGCCTGGGGTCGGCCGGAGCGGCCGAGGTGACGGGCACACCGGGGTCACCGACGGTCTGGGTGACTGCTTCTGGCGCTCCCACACCCGAGTCGGGAATCGGCAGCCTTCGCGCGGAGTCCCTGAGGTCGGTGGGATCGGACAGGGCGCCGGTGTAAGCCGCAATCAAAGCCACCGTGAGCAAAATTGGAGCGTATCTGCCCGCTGCAGATCTGATGGGCTGCGGGACGGCTTTCCGCCAGCCGGCGGCCGCGCGCCCCAAACGGAGCTTCGAGTAAACGGCGGTGTCCAACGAGCGGAGAGAGTCGATTACCCGTTGCAACCTCACGGCCTCGGATTATCTTGCTTTTGACCTCTTACTTGCTGCGGACCTGGCTCGGCCCTTGCCCAGGTATGCAGCAGCAACTATTGGATCCGCAAGGACTTGACGTGCGGATCCGCGCGAGATGACTCTGCCTAGCCCGAGGGCGACCACCTCATCCGCGACTTCTTCGAGGATTGCAGTGTCATGCTCGATCAAAAGAAGAGCGCAATCAAGCTCTTTGACTGTTTCGAGAAGCAGGGGGCCGATGGCCTCCGTCTCCGCCTGAGAGAGTCCAGAGGACGGCTCGTCCATGATCAGAACCGTTGGACGGTGGGCAAGTGCGCACGCTATATCGACTATTCGGCGTGTCCCGGTCGACAGCTCTGAGATGAATTTGTCCTTGAACTTTAAGAGTCCAACGCTCTCGATGATAGTCAGAGCGGATTGGGCGGCTTGATTCTCCGAGGCCCTCACGGCTGGGAGCCCGAGGGCCGCGGCAACCGGCTCCTTCAATTTCACATGGCGATCCATAGCCACCTTGACCGCCTCGAGCACCGTAAGGGACTTGAACAGCGGAGCCCCCTGGAACGAGCGCGCCAACCCCATCTCGGAACGGGTCTCCGGAGAAACTCCAGCCACGTCGCGGCCCATCAGGAAAACGGATCCGGAATCCGCAGCCTCGAAGCCCGAGATCACATCGAACAGAGTCGTCTTCCCCGCGCCGTTCGGCCCGATGAGCCCGGTTATCGCCCCGGCTCTCAGATCGAAAGACACCTCGTGCAGAACCTTTCTCGATTCGAATGTCTTGGACACAGCGCGAACTTCGAGCACCGGCGGGCGGCCCGTGTCCACAACTTTGGTTCTCTTCCGGGACGTTGAGGACACCGCCTTCGCTAGATACACAGAGCGAAGCAGGTCGCTGCGGGAACGGAGCTCGCGAGGGCTTCCTTCGAAACGCACTCGACCCTTTTCCAAAAAATACGCTCTGTCCGAAACGCTGAGGGCCAAAGAGGCGGACTGCTCGACCAGGACGACGGTTGTCCCAGCGCTATTGATGGCTTGGACGACCTTTACGAGTTGGTCTACAAGCAACGGAGACAGTCCGAGCGAAAGCTCGTCGATCATCAGCAGCTTCGGTCTCGCTACGAATGCCTGGGAGAGCGTAACCATCTGCTGCTCTCCTCCCGAAATCTGAGACGCGGGGGCGTTCCACCTATCGACCATCCAGGGGAAGATGCGTTTCACTTCCGCGATCGCGCGCTCCAAATGCGCCGGATCCTTATGAGACAGCCATCCCGCAAGTTCTATATTCTCTTTGACAGTCAGCCCTGGAAAGACACCCCGGCCCCCCGGCACCTGCACGATGCCGGCCCCAGCCGTCTCGTGCGGCTCGAAGCCGGTTATGTCCTGCCCATCAAAAAAGATCGCCCCGGAGGTTGCCGGCACGACCCCCGAAATTGCCCCGAGCAAAGTGGACTTGCCGGCCCCGTTGGTCCCCAGCACTGCTATGAGCTCGCCCGGACGCGCTTCGAAGTCAACATCGAACAACACAGGCACGCCGTCGTATGCGGCGCTCACGCCGCGCACGACCAGCATCGCCTGATCGGTCGCATCGATTCTCTGCTGAGCCAGCTCCACGTCCAATGCCAGCGACTGCAGCGCTCTTCGCCCATCCGCGTCGACGAATTTGCTCGCCGAGAGGGTTATGAATCCGGCAAGGATCAGCACAGGAGCAAGTGACGTGATCGCCGCGCGAAGGCCGGGACCGTCGGCGATCAAACCTGCCGTCGTCGCGAAGATTAGGCCGCCGACACCGAAGAACATCACACCCACGCCGATGCCCAGGCTTCGCATCCGTGCGGGTATCACAACGGAAAGTACGGCGACGGTCGGTGCCGTCCACACGCCGATCGCAAGGTAGGCGATGAAGCTGCCCGACACCGAGACCCCAAACGACTCGGATATTCCGGCGAGAAGAAGGCCCGGGCCGATCATTGCGACGGCTCCCCCGGCCACGAGGGTGACGGATCCCATCGATCTTCTTCTGAGCCGGTCTGTTGCGACTCCACCAACGATCGTCCCAACGAGCTGCGAGAGCCCGTTTCCGGCCCCGATGAACCCTCGCCCCTGCTCCTCGATACCGAAGACGTCTTCAAAGAACAACGAGAGGAAGGGGAAGAGAGCGAATATCGCTCCGCCTCCGAAGAAGGCGGCAACATAAAGACGTTTGAGACTCGAAATCCCCATCAGCCTTCGCCAGGCACGGGAGAGAGGGATCGCCCCTTCGGCAGCTACGGACGCTGCCAGCACGAAGTTTTCGGACTCACCGCGGTCAGGCTCGCGCAGACGAAGCGAAACGACGGCGGCTATGAAAGTTGGTATCGCCACGATCACGAATACCGGCCTGTAGTCGTCGAAGACCGCCGCGAGTGACCCTGCAATAAATGGCCCGAGGGTCAAGCCGATTGGGTTCGCTGCCCTGTGCAGTGCGAACACCCGGCCTTGCATGGGAATTGGGTAGTAGTCGGTTAGGAGACTGGTATGTATGGCCTCGTTGGAGACTCGCCCAATTCCGCTTCCGAACCTAGCGACGATCAAGAGCCATAGAACCGGCGCGACGCCGGTGAGGATCGACATCGTTCCCCACAAAACAGCAGCGGCTGCCACCAGCTTGGTGCGCGGCATCCTGTCGCCAAGCAGGCCAACGGGCAGTCCCCCAAGAAGGACGAGCACGGAGGTGAATCCCACGATCAATCCGAAGCCGGTGTTGGACAAACCGAAGGTGTCACGTATTTCTGGTGCGAGCGTTCCGAATGCAGCCCTGTCGAATTCATCCAACGCGTTCAGCAAGAACAACATCGAGATTGGAACCAGGGGTTGGTCGGAAAGGAACGAGAGCCGTCTGTCGATTAGGCCCCGGAGGTAGCTCAATCGTCCTCCTTCTCACCCAGAAGACTCGGGACGTCCAGCCCCCGACGGAAGGCAACCTTGATGAGTATTCGCTCTCTTGCCTTGTAGACGATGCCGCCGATGCCCTCGGGAGCCGCGAGTAGAAGGACCAGCATTCCGACGCCGCTCGCAAAAAGCGACAGAGACGCCGACAGGAAGTACTGCGTGCCAAAAAAGTAGATCGCGCCGATGACGGCACCGGGCAGCGACCCAAGACCACCGATGACAACCATGACGAGAACCTGCAGGCTCTTTTCCACGCCGAAGGCAGTTGCGATGACAGCGTTTTGATGAACCCCGTACAGCGCGCCCCCAATCGCTGCGAAGAAGCCGGCCATTCCGAAAGCTGTCAAGCGAGCCCTTGTAACGCTCACCCCATAGCTCTGGGCTGCTCGCTCGTTGTCCTTCGACGCGATGAGGACTCTTCCGGTTCGGCTATTGCGCACGCTTCGGAGTGAAGCAAGGCTGAGCGCGAGGACAAGAAGGACGAGTAAGAAGAAGCTGCGGTCCGAATTCAGGTCGATCCCCAGCAAAGACGGACGGTCGAACGTTCGGCCCGGCAGCAGCCAGCCGAAATACCTGGGGTTGAGAACGATCGACGATACGAACAGCCCAAATGCCAAAGTAGAGGCTGCCAGGTACAGACCCCTTCGTTTCAGGGCCGGGAGACCAATCAAAACGGCAACAATGGCGCCAACCACTCCGGCTATGAAGATCGCAACAACAATCGGGTAGCCCCGCTTCGCAATGAGAGAAGCACATACGGCGGCCCCCACTCCGAAGAATCCGATCTGGCCAAGTGAGACCTGTCCGGCCCATCCTGTGAGCACGACCAGTGAGCAACCGACGATCGCATATATAAGGACGAGCGCCATCGCACTCACTCGATGCTCCGGCCCAGCCAGCGCGAAGATGATGGCCCCGAACACGATCACACCTACAACTCCCCAAGAACCCCATCTGGCTTCCGGAGTCTTTGAGATCTCCTCCGGAATGGGCCGGACCTCCCTGACGGCCGGGTACTCCGCAGCTCCCGGCTGTCCCTGACTGCGTCCTTTGAGAAACAACGCCACTACGATTACTGCGAACAGAATTCCGTTTGACACCGCGGTACTTCCCGTTGAAAAGAACGCCGCCTGGTCCACCATTCCGATAGCGATGCCGGCGAGAAAAGTGGCCGGCAGGTTTTGCATCCTTCCGATCACGGCGGGCGCGAGGGCCCTGACCTGAAGCCCCGGCCCGAACGCTCCCCCCGTGATGGAAAGGCCGACCGTCGGAGCGCGAAGCAACGCCCCGAGGGCCGAAAGCCCGCCCGCCACTATCCAAACGATGGTGGATATGCGCTTTACCGGCACCCCCAGCAAGGAAGCCCTCTCCGGATTGTCGGCTGCACCGCGGGCGGCCACTCCGGCCCGCGTGAAGTTCAGAAAGGCGGCCAGGCCTCCAATCACCAGTGGCACGGCAACCATTGCCAGAACGTGATTCCCATCGAACAGGACAGGGCTGATCGTGCCGCTTGGATCCGGAATCGCAAACTTCACGTCGAACGGTGTGGGAAGACGCACGGAGATGAAATCCAGGTCGAAGATTCTGGGAAGAACGACCTGAACAAAAACAAGCAACTGAGTAAGCGCGATAGTGGCAACGGTCAGCATGAGCCTCGGCGCTTTAAAGAAGCGCCGGACAACAAGAACCTCGATTAATCCCGAAAGAATCAGCGCAACTACCGCCCCTACCGCGACCGCGAGGAAGTAGTTCAATCCGAGCTCGCCCACCAACAGAACGCTAAGGACTGCGGCAACTGCACCAATGTCCGCCTGCGCGAAGTTGATGATCCGATTCGATCTGTAGATCAAAACTATTCCGGCGGAAATGAAGGAGACCAGCGAGCCGATCACTGCGCCAAGAACCAGTATCGGCAGCGGAGCAGGAAACCCTGTCGCGACAGAGGAAATCAGAAGGAGGACGATGGCGCCCCCCAGCACCGCACTGGTGGGGTCGCGCCTCATCGGAAGTCGCATTCCGTGGCCACTCCGGCGGAGGTTAACAGTCCCCAAGTTGTGTACCCCGCATCCCCCAAAGTGGTGATGCCCGCAGGGGTTCACAGACCCCGCAAAACCGATAGCCTCTCAACCCTCATTTGGTCCCGCGTCTGCGAGCACAACTGTCAACAATCGAGGGGGTTTAACACCGTGAGGAGAGCCGTCTTTTTCTTCATCGCCGTATCGATTCTCATGATTCCCGCAGCAGCAACGGCAGCACCGCCGGTCAAGACCTCCGACAAATGGGCCGTGCTCATCGGCATCAACCAGTACGCGGGCCGCACTGCGGACCTCGGGGGGTCGGTCGGGGACGTGCAAGACCTCCAGGCGTTTCTCCTTCGAAACGGATGGGCCGCTGACCACATCTGGGTCCTAACGGACAAGGCGGCCACCCTTGGCGGGATACGGGACGCTTTCTCGTGGCTCTCGCAGGTAACAGGGCCGAACTCCCACTCGGTTGTCAGTTTCTCCGGTCACGTCAGGGCGCTGGGCAGCGACCGGGACAAGGACAAGGAGAAGGTCGATGAGTTCCTCGTGACTACCGAAGGAAAGCTGATGTCAGACCGTGAGTTCACGCAATGGATGAGCGGCGTCGACGGGTGGCTGTGGGCGAACGTCACCGGATGCCACTCAGGGGGTATGGACGACGGCTTCACCACTGCCAAGAAGGTCTTTTCAGCATCATCGCAAGAGAGTGAAAAGTCTTACGACAACCCGACCGCCGGCAACTCCGTCTTCGGCATGCTCATGTTCGATCAGGCCCTTCACGATGGGTACGCCGATTACAACCGCGATCGCAGGGTTTCATTGCAAGAGGCCTTTCACTACGCTCACGTAGCCGCGCCTGAGATTACGTCCGACCAGCGGAAGGGGCCGCAGCATCCTGCTATTTGGGGGGGCGACAACACCGACTGGTTCTTCAGCCCTCCGCCTCCTCCACCACCGCCCAAGAAGCAGTCACAGCCGCAGCCGCAAGGGCCGCCGCAGGAAGATCCCGACCCAATGTGTCTGATCTGTCTTTAGGACAAATCGCCCAAGTAAGTAATGCCATCCCCCTTTTCGGGTACATTCTGCAGACATGAAACGAATCCTTCTGCTGGTCGTCGCGTCCCTGTTCCTGATTCCGGCCCCCGGGGCGGAGGCAAGAAGACCCGAACACAACGCCGAGAAGTGGGCCGTTGTGGCCGGCGTCGACAAGCACATGGGCAGGACCCGCGGCAACGTCGGATCGGTCGGCGACGTCAACGACATGGTTACCGTGCTGCAACGAAACGGCTGGCGATCAGACCACATCCTCGTTCTGAAGGACCACGATGCAACCCTCGAGAACCTGCGGTGGGGGCTCGACTGGCTGCGTGACGTTTCGTCGGACCACTCCTTCTCTGTTTTCCATTTCTCAGGGCACGTGAAGCAGATCAATGGCGACAAGGACAATGACGGCGAAAGACTCGACGAGTACCTGTGGGCCGCCGACAACAGGTTCATGTCGGACAGGGAGCTGAGTGATCGGGTTCGCAGCGTCCGAGGTTGGAGCTGGACGAACATCTCGGGATGCGAGGCAGCGGGTCTTGATGACGGAATTTCAGCCGGACACCGCCTTTTCACGGGGTCGTCACAAGAGTCCGAAAAGTCTTACGAGTACCCGCCCTGGAAGAACTCCGTTTTCACGGGCCTTTTAATCGACAAGGCGATGCTGCAAGGTCGGGGCGACTTCAACTCTGATGGACAAGTTTCCATCCCGGAGGCCTTTCACCTGGCCTACTACGAGGCCGAGAAGATCACACGCGGCCAGCGGAAGGGCGCGCAGCACCCTTACATCGCTGGTGGCGACGGAACGGAATGGTTCCTTAACCCACCACCTCCCCCGCCACCACCCCCCCCGCCTCCCCCGCGCGAGTGCCTGATTATCTGCCTGGGGTGACCTCGTGCACCTGACGGAGCACTAAGGCGCGCGAGCGGTTCAGCGACCGGGCCGAAGCCGGCAAACTACTTGCCGGGCTGCTGCAACACCTTTCTGGTACACCCAACCTGATCGTCCTCGGGTTGCCGCGCGGCGGAATCCCGGTCGCGCACGAAGTGGCCAAGCTCCTCCAGGCCCCGCTGGACGTATTCGTCGTCCGAAAACTCGGTGTCCCAACGCACGAGGAGCTCGCCATGGGCGCGGTGGCATCCGGGGGCATCCGCCACCTCAACAATGATGTCATCGACGAGCTCCGAATTCCCCAGAGCATGATCGACGAGGTGGCGGCCCGCGAACAGGCCAGAGTCGACGAGCTCGACTCGAAATATAGAAAGGACCGTCCTTCGCTCGACCTCAAAGGCAAGATCGCAATCCTGGTGGACGACGGGCTTGCAACCGGCTCGACCATGATCGCGGCAGTCAAGGCTGCTCGGACTCAGCAGCCGTCGAGCATCGTCGTCGCAGTCCCTGTTGCAGCACCTCAGGTGGCAGACATGCTGCGGTCCCTTGCCGACGCAGTTTTGGTGGTCAGGACTCCTGCCCACTTTTGGGCGGTGGGGGCCTGGTACGAGCGGTTCGACCAGGTGGGCGATGAACAGGTGCTTTCGATGCTCGCGGAGCCCGGGTAGCCATTCGTCTTTTGTAAGCGCTGCTTGCTATACGTCATGCTGAACCTCCGAATGCTCAGGAAGGACCCAATGTCTAAAGATTTGAGAACTAAAAGCGTCGAGGCCACAGAAGGACCTACCCGGGCCGGGGCCCGCTCGATGCTCCGCGCGGTGGGCATGAAGGACGAGGACTTCGCCAAGCCGATGGTCGGCGTGGCCTCCTCCTGGAATGAGGTCACCCCCTGCAACCTCCACCTCGACAAGCTCGCACAGCGATCCAAGGCCGGGGTATTCGAAGCCGGCGGGTACCCGATCGAGTTCACCACGATCACCGTTTCGGACGGCATATCCATGGCGACAGAGGGGATGAGGGGGTCGCTGGTTTCGCGCGAGATCATCGCCGACTCGGTCGAGGTAGTGATCTTCGCCGAGAGGATGGACGGGTCCGTCACCATCGCCGGTTGCGACAAGAGCCTTCCCGGAATGGTCATGGCCGCAGTGCGCCTCAACCTTCCGAGCGTCTTCCTCTACGGCGGCACGATCATGCCGGGGCGTCTGCGCGACCAGGACATAACGGTCCAGGACGTCTACGAGGGCATCGGAGCCCACGCGGCGGGCAAGATGAGCGAAGAAGAGCTGATCGAGCTGGAAAAGGCTGCGTGCCCGGGGGCCGGCTCGTGCGCGGGCCACTACACCGCCAACACCATGGCCGTCGCAGTCGAGGCTCTAGGAATGTCACTACCCGGAAGCGCTTCGCCCCCTGCAATCTCGGAAAGGAGAGCCGAGTACGCGTTTCAGTCCGGCGTGGCCGTCGTGGAGTTGATGAAGAAAGACATCAAGCCGCGCGACATCGTCACGACCAAATCCATTGAGAACGCGATCACCGTTGTGATGGCAACAGGAGGGTCGACCAACGCAGTCCTGCACATGCTGGCGATCGCACATGAAGCGGGAATACAACTCGACTTGGGCGACTTCGACCGCCTCTCCCGCAAAGTCCCGCGCTTCGTGGACCTAAGGCCCGCCGGGCGTTATGTCATGGCCGATCTCGACAACGCGGGCGGAGTACCGCCGATCATCAAAGCTCTGCTCGAGAAGGACCTGCTTCACGGAGATGCCCTGACGGTCACGGGCAAAACGCTCGAGGAGGAATACGCGAATGCTCCGGCCCCTGACGGCAAAGTGGTCAGGGATCTTTCGAATTCTCTTCATCCAAGCGGAGGGATGGCAATCCTGCGCGGCTCGCTCGCGCCCAACGGGGCCGTTGTAAAAATTGCCGGCCTGGAGGACGAGGTCTTTCGCGGCCGCGCTCGGGTGTTCAACTCGGAGCAGGAGGGCTACGACGCGGTCATCGCAAAGAAGATCAAGCCCGGAGACATGATCGTCGTCCGATACGAGGGTCCAAAGGGCGGGCCGGGCATGCCCGAGATGCTGGCCATAACCGCCGCCGTCTGGGGAGAGGGCCTGGGCAAGGAAGTCGCGCTTGTCACCGACGGAAGGTTCTCCGGGGCAACCCACGGAATTGCGGTGGGGCACATCTGCCCGGAAGCCATCGAGGGCGGTCCGATCGCGCTAATAGAGGAGGGCGACGAGATCGTGATCGACATCCCAGCTCGAAAGCTCGAACTCTCGGTTGATCCGGCAATCCTGGATAAGCGGAAGTCGAAATGGTCGCCTCCCGCCGCGCGGTACTCCGGCGGAGTGCTGGAGAAGTACTCGAGGACCGTGTCCTCCGCGTCGACGGGGGCCGTGACCACAAGGACCCTCAACTGAACGAAGCGCGCTCGCTCAGCGAGATCCGCGGGCTCTCTCAGCGAGATCCGATTAAACATCTGCGAGCAGTGACACGTGTGCTGATCGTTGCGGCCCTGCTTGGGGCATGTGTGCAAGAAAAAGAAGCGGTGCAACAACGAGCGCCGCGAACGACAATCGACAGGACCTCACCTGCCCCGGAAGGTGCCGGGCCGGCCGCGAATCCGGGCCAAGCGGCTCCAACGGCCCCCCTCGAGTTCACAGACTGCCCACCAAAGCTGAATCCGGTCGCGCCGCCCTCGGGCGTCGAAGTGACCCTCTCTCTCGGGAAAGAGGCTTTCTCGCGCGACGAAGTAGTCCCTTTGGTGCTGAAGATCAAGAACGCCTCCGAGAAGGGAGTCGAAAGGACCTGGGCTCGCGGGCAGCTGGAGCGGGAGTACTGGATCACGAACGACAAAGGGACTGTGTGGCGTTGGACGTACGGCGACGAACTTTCGGGAGCGGCAGGCACCACCGTTTACGAGCCAAACGAGGAGCGGGTGTTCGCGGAGGAGTGGCCGGCGAAGGACCCCGCCTCCGGCGCCTCTTACATGGTGGTGTGCTGGGGGGACGCCAAAAGAGGAGTACCTCGAGTTCCGGGCAAGTACGCGGCGCAGGCTTTTCTGGCGCACAACGATCAACACTGGCTAAGCAACGGCGTGCAGTTCGAGATCAAGTGAGCTACCAACAACACGGCGGAGGGCGAAAGCTTCCCCGCTACCGGCAGCGTCCGGCCGTTCGCCTGGAATTCCTTCGAGCCGCCGCCATCATCCCTTCAGCGGCCCTTTTGATAGTCGCTCTCTCGTTGCTATTCACTCCTATTGAATCGTCTGCTCTGCCGCCGCCCGTTCCCCCACTTTGCGGAGCGCCGATCAGGGTCTTCAATCAGTCTTGGCCCCCGATCCTTCCCGAAGATTCACCCGACGCCCGCAGCTGGCAGGAGTCCCGTAACAGCGAATGCACTAAGAGGGCGGTGACCCGATTCATTCAGGCCTTCGTGCTGATCCTTGTGACGGTGTTTAGCTTGCTGCTCACCAAGATGAGCAAAGCCTCAGCGGTTGCAAGACTCGAAGCGCGCGATGAGTGAGCGAGTTGATGTGCCCGGCAAGGTGACGCTCCTGGCCTTTGCGGGTGTTGTCTTGGGTGCGGGGCTTGCACCAATAGGAGTCAAATTCAGCCTAAGGGAACTGCCCCCGTTCTATAGCGGTGGAATCCGGTTCGCAGCAGCCTCCTTGATTTTCATGGCGATTGTGCTGATCAAGCGGGTACCACTACCCCGCGGCCGGGCTCTCATAGGCGCCGTGCTCTATGGATTCCTTGGGTTCACGGGGTTCTTCGCGCTCGCTTACTGGGCCCTTACACGCCTTCCCGCAGGGATTGCGAGCCTGGTGATGGCTTCGATTCCGCTGTTCACGTTCTTCTTTGCCATCGCTCACCGTCTCGAGTCGTTCAGGTGGCGAGGATTGATTGGTTCTCTCATCACAATCGTCGGAATCGCGGTCCTTCTCGGCGCTCCCGTTGGGACTCGAGTGCCCATGGTTCCTTTGCTTGTGATGCTGGTGGCCGCGGCAATGGGGGCCGAGGCGGCCATTGTGGTCAAGAAGTTTCCGCCGACCGACCCTGTCGCCACAAACGCAGTAGCAACGCTGATTGGTGCAGTCACCCTGCTCTTGATCTCCGGAATTGCAGGAGAGCGGTGGGTGGTTCCCCGCGAGGTTGTCACCTGGGCGTGGCTTGCCGAACTTGTGCTCATTGGAACGATTGGCCTCTTCATGCTCTTCCTGTTTGTCCTGAAGAGGTGGACCGCCTCGGGCGCGTCCTATCAATTCGTCCTAATGCCCGTCGTAACGGTGCTCGTTGCCGCCGCTTTTGCGGGCGAGCGGCTGGGGGCCGGAGTCGCACTCGGCGGGTTGGTAATTCTCGCCGGCGTCTACTACGGGGCCTTGTCGAGCAAGAAGGTCCCCGTGTCCCAACCGGAAGCATCGGTCCTCGCCCAGCGCTGCCACACCTAGTAGTCCGACAGCGCTGGGCGGCGGGCCCAAATAACTAAGACCGAATCAAAGCTCGGCCAGACGTTCCAGCGGGAACGGCGGCTGGGCCAGGGGTCGGACTGCGAGCCTCACGAGTAGCAGCGCGTTGTCGTCACCCGCGATTCGGTTCAGGTGAACCTCGTCACAGCCACGGCAGCGGTGAACAAGGATCCACTCCCCGTCTCCTCTGACCGTGATTGCAATTGGCTCCATGGAGGATCCGCACTCTGCAGCGCGGTCCCCCGGTGTTTCGTCAACGTGGCGGCTCCACAGACAGTTGGGACAGTGATTTCTGTGGGCCGATCCAATCGCGTTGGTTGGTACGTCGAGTTTGCAGTTGCGGCAGCGGAATGAATCTGTCTTTGTGTTCCCGCGCGCGCGGCGATGCGAATATTTGTCGCTCAATTTGTGTGCCTCCAGGAGGAAAAGGACGAATAGAAATCCGCCGGCCTCCCGGTCAGGGCTGTCTTAGGTGCAGCTCCCACGCGAAGAGGTGGCGGCCGTGCCTCCTGTGGTCACAGTCATCCATCACCTCCCTCAGATTGAGACGGCAGATTACATGAAATGCAACGAGCCGATCTAATTCGAGTCAATCGTTTCGCCATCAACTACCCGCAGTACATCCGGTCCGTAAAGCTCGGCCTTCGACTTCCCGATTCCAGAGATGCTGGTCAGTGCGTTCAGGTTCGCGGGTCTTGCGGCCGCAATCGCCGCGAGGGTTGAGTCGTGGAATATGACGTAGGCGGGAACCGCACTCTCCCTGCTCTTCGTCAGGCGCCAGCTGCGGAGGGCTTCGAACAGCTCTCTGTCCTTCTCATCGACAACCTGCTTGGCCTTCGCAGTCGCCTGCCCGTTAGCTGATTTTTGGGAGGAACCGGCGGGGGCCGGGGCCGGCTGCCAGCCAATCTCGGCCAGTAAAGGCGAGGCATTCTGATTCCTCCGACGCTCTCCTTCACGCAGCGCTGCCCATGACAGGAACAGGTGTCGTTGCGCCCTGGTTATGCCGACGTAGAACAACCGTCGTTCCTCTGAAATCTGCTCATCCGCCTTGGACAAAGCGAATGGAATTTCCTTTTCCTCACATCTGGGCAAGAACACGGCCCCGAACTCGAGCCCCTTTGCGCGGTGGTAGGTGAGGATCTGAACCCCCTTATCGGACTCCTCCGAGGCAAATCGCTGTTCCAGATCCTTGATGAACGACGCCGTATCTCCCGAGAAGCCCTCAGCCAACGAGCGGAACCGCTCGAGGTCGGCCTGGCGAGTTGCCTCGTCCCTTGAGAAATCTTCATCTGGTTGATAGCCAAGGTCCTCAGTCAGAGCCAGAACGGATTCCTTTGCGGGGAGTGCCATCCTTCGCCGAAGTCCTGCGAGCACTGAGCGCGCTGCGGGACGGCGAAGAAATGCCGAGTCCTTCACCTGATAGGGAATGCCGGCCTTCGAAAGGGCGAGCTCCAGATCCTCCGACCTACCGTTGATCCTGTAGAGGACCGCCATGTCCTTGAAGTCCAGGCCCGTTCGGTTGAGCTCCCTTACGGTCTTCAGGATGAAGTCGGTCTCGTCGGCTGCCGTCGCGAACCTGCGGATCGTGGGGGCCGGGCCTGGGGGCATCGACGGCTCGAGCAACTTCTCGGTACCCCCAAGCCTGGGAACCAGCCGGTTCGCCACCGACAGGATCTCGGGCGTGGAGCGGTAATTCGTTGTAAGCCTCACGACGCTGGCCCCCGGGTATCGCCTCGGAAACTCCAGGAGATAGGAGGCGGATGCTCCGGTGAATCCGAATATCGACTGGTAGTCGTCACCGACGACGCAGATGTCGTCGCGCTCCCCCACCCAAAGATTCAACAGAGTTTGCTGGAGGAGGTTCACATCCTGGTACTCGTCCACGGTAAAGGCCCGGTAGCGCTCCCGGAGCTGAATCAACGAGTACGTATCCGCCTCGAATACTCGAATCGTCTGTTCAAGCAGATCCTCAAAATCGATTCTTCGCATGGCGGACTTTCGCCGTTCGTACGACGTGAACACCCGGGCTATCAGGTCCGAAGGGATTGGAGGTTCGTGATCGCCGAGCCGCGCCTCATACGTAGCCGGGCTGAGCCGGCGGTTCTTAGCCCACTCGATCTCAGTAGCTATGTCGCGTATCGACGTGAACTTGTATGGGGCCGGGAGAGCCTTCACGAGCGATGCGAGGATGGCTGCCTTCGATCCGAGGATCTCAAACGGCTCAGTCGCGTAGTTTCGGTATTGAGCCAGAGCCTCGGCGTGGAATGTTCTGGCCCTGACCTCCGTCACTTCGAGCCTTCGGAGCCGAGAGACCATCTCCTTGGACGCCTTGTCCGTGAAAGTCACGGCCAGGATCTCGCTGGGCAGAAAAGTCCCCGTTCGCACCTGGTTCGCAATGCGGCGCGTGATCGTTGTGGTCTTTCCGGATCCGGCCCCCGCAAGGATTTGAACAGGCCCGCGCAAAAGCGAAACCGCCTCGCACTGCATTGGGTTCAGCCCTCTGGCTATGTTGCGGTCAAGCACCCTAGGAGTATCCCCTCTGGGTATGACAGGGGCCGGAGTTACGGACCTTCTCCAAGAATCATTTCTCCAGGTATGTGCCCTTGATGTAGACACTCAACAGATAAGTGTGGGCTCCCAATATTTGGCTCGAAACGGCCGTCACATCAGCGAGATCTGCATCCTCATCCAGATTTGTGGGGGACCCACCCAGCCTTTGATGGAAGTCCAGGGCTGAGAATTCCTGCGTATTGCGGTCGGCCAGCTTCAGGCAAAGCGACACATCTCCCTTCTGATAACAAGGCGGATACAGCAGATCCGTCGATGGCGTACCAAAACCAATGCGATCAGTCGTTTCTGCCATCGTCCTCGACCCAACGGGAGCAAAACCCTCAGATTGAAGACTGAGGTCCAGCGAGAGGAGTGCCGCCCGCAGATCGCCAGTGACTCCATAGAAACGAGTGATCTTTAAATCGCATCTATAGGCGTATCCGTCCTGGATCTTCCAGTTGTTTTGACCCTCGAAACACAGGTCGTGGCGGCCTTCGGGTGGAAACTCGACGAAGGTTTCCTCAGATACGGCGGAGTCCAGACTCCGGGTGAGTATTGGGTACAGCTTGGACCTAGGGTCCGTCCGCTCCTCGTAGTCGGGAGGACTCTTGAAGTCTGCCAGCACACCCTTCACCCCGCCAGAGAACCCAACGAAGAGCAGGACGACGAATGCGACTGTCCCGAGGACCACGAGCGCGCTGACTATGGCGATCACTCGCCAAAATGTGAGCTTACGGCGCTTCGGAGCGGGGGAAGGGCTCAAATGTGGGACAACTCGTCCCTACTTGTTCTTCTTCGCCTTCTTTTGGACCCGCTTTTCCTTGAGGCTCTTCTTGGGCGCCTTCTTGGCGTCCTTCGACCCTCCGCGATCTTTTGCCTTGGCCATAACAAACCCCCTGTTTCGTTAAGAGGCTACACGCGCTGCCCGGTTTAGCGCGGGTTTGGGAGCGGGGTCAGGACGCCTTCCAGCTTTTCGCGCAGGTGTTCGTAATCCGGTGGGAGTGCGAGTTTCTCCCCCAGGGACTCTTGTGGTTCGTCGACTGCGAAGCCCGGCCCCAGCGTAGCTATCTCGAAGAGAACTCCCGACGGTTCCCTGAAGTAGATGGACTTGAAGTAATAGCGGTCGATAACCGGCGTTACGCCGGCAACCTCGGCCACTCGGGCCCGCCACGATTCGTGCTCGTCCATCTGACATGCCCAGGCAACATGGTGAATGGTTCCCCCGCCACTCAGGCCGGGCTTGGTCGGAGGTTCGTCGTAGACGTAGAAAGACCCCCGAGTGTCGCCGCGGCTCATCCATGCACTGTCAGACGTGCCCGAAAAGCCAAGAGTTTCGCCGAGCAGGTTCGCGCTCATCGACGGGTCTGAGGCAAATGTCCTCACCCCGTCGAACCCCCGCAGTGCAAAATCTGCCGGCACTTCAGGATGATCGGCCATGAGCGGAGCGTCGTCACCTTCATCTACCACTAACTGAAGCTCCAGGCCCTCGGGATCCTCGAAGGTCAGAGAACCTGGGGCCTTATCGGACTCGACTCTCTTCGCCGAAAGGCGCGCCTTCCAGAACCCAAGTGCTTCTTCAGAAGCTACGCGCCAGACGACCCGATAAACCATTCCGGCCCCCGCCCTTCCTTTGGGAACGTCCGGGTACTCGAAGAACGTGATGTCCGATCCGGCACTGCCCTTCTCATCCGCGTAGAACAGGTGGTAAACGGTGGGGTCGTCCTGGTTGACGGACTTCTTCACCAGACGCAGGCCGAGAACGCCCGCATAGAACTCCACGTTTCTCGGGGCGTCGCCCGTTATTCCTGTGATGTGGTGGATGCCTTCGAGCTTCATCGCGAATGAAGATACGTCAGAACTCAACCGGCGACGATTCCGCCGTCTATCACGAACTCGGCCCCCGTTATGAAAGCCGCGTCGTCGGATGCAAGGTACAGCGCTGCCCGCGCGACCTCGTCGGGGCGGCCCAGTCTGCCGATCGGCTGCCGGGCGATCAGTGCCTCCCGCATTGCCTGCGGATCGTCGGTTTGAGCCAGAAGCCTCTCCACCCATGGAGAGTCAACCGTCCCGGGGCAAATGCAGTTGCAGCGGACTCCGGTTCCCGCATACTGAACCGCGACCGCCTTGGTGAACGCTATGACGGCTCCCTTGGTTGCGCAGTAAGCAGCTCTGTCCTTTAGCCCGATCATTCCGGCAACGGACGCGGTGTTCACGATCGATCCGCGGCCCGCATCGAGCATGGGTGGCAGCGCGAACTTCGTTCCAAGGAAAACGCCACGGCAGTTCACCGCGAAGAGCCTGTCCCACTCCTCGGGCGTGCATGAGACGGGGTCTGCTGTGGATCCAATGCCGGCGTTGTTGAACAACAGATCGATTCGTCCGGTCCTGCCGACCGCCGAGTTGATGAGCTGTTCCACACTCAAAGGGTCGGAGACATCGACCACCATAGAGACCGCCCCTTCCGGTGCGCCTTCGGTGTCGATGTCCCCCGCAAACACCACGGCCCCCTCTTCCAACAACTGACGCGCCATCTCGAACCCGATACCGGATCCGGCACCCGTGACAACGGCGGTTTTCCCCTCGAACCTCACGCCTTTCTCCGAGCGGTATCAAGCATTGGCGACGCCGCCGATGAAATGCGATCCTGCAAACGTTGCTTCATCGCCAAGATCCCTTTCGATGCGCAGCAGTCGGTTCCACTTGGCAGTCCTCTCGGAACGAGTCGTCGAGCCAACCTTGATCTGCCCGGCACTCCATCCAACCGCGATATCCGCGAGCCACGAGTCTTCAGTCTCCCCCGATCTTGCCGAAACCACGGGCGAGTAGCCGGCCGCCTTGCATTGCTCAACGACCCGCCGAGCGGCTGTCAGCGTTCCCGCCTGGTTGGGTTTGACGAGCACCGCGTTTGCAACCTTTCGCCGAATCCCTTGCTCCACTCTTGAGAAATCGGTCACGAACAGGTCGTCACCCAAGAGCTGAACACTGCCGAGGGATTTCGTGATTTTCTCCCACGCATCCCAGTCGTCCTCCGCGCACGGATCCTCCAGAGAGATGACGGGAAACTGCCTGCACCACTCCCCCAGCTCCGTCTCGAGCTCGTCTGCTTTCAGGTCGCGACCCTCCGAAGCAAGCTTGTACGTTCCGGACTCGTAAAACTGAGTCGAAGCTACATCTATCGCAATAGAAACCTCGTCGCCCGGCTCGAGGCCCGCTCGTTCTATCCCGGCGACGAGCATTTCCAAGGCGGCCCTGTTCGACTCGAGGGGAGGGCCAAGGCCACCTTCGTCCGCCACGAGAGAGACCGCGTGGCCTTTTTGACTCAGAACCTCAGCCGTTCCTGCACGCGATCGCGATGCCCACTCGATCGCTTCCTTGAACGATTCGGCCCCCACCGGGATCACTAGGAAATCCTGAAAGTCCACCGCCCTCGCCGCGTGAGCTCCTCCCGAGAGGATGTTCACCATCGGCATCGGGATGAGAGGTTGT
>DATLOJ010000012.1:0-4111 GCA_035536315.1 Actinomycetota bacterium
GCCGATGATGCTAGACAAGCAGCAACACGACAAGCTCATGACCCCAGCAGAGGTAGCTGCGGTTTTCCGGGTGGATCCGAAGACCGTAACCAGGTGGGCCAAGGCAGGAAAGCTGTCTTCAATCCGCACTCTTGGCGGGCACCGCCGCTATCGGAAGTCCGAGGTAATGGGCTTCCTGAACCAGATCAGGGCCTCCGGCTAGGCAGCCGGAGCCGTTTGAAACGTGGCCAGGGCCGGAATCGAACCAGCGACACCGCGGTTTTCAGCCGCGTGCTCTGCCAACTGAGCTACCTGGCCTAGAGCGTCGCCAAGGCACCTGTCCTTCAAGCCTTTAGCAATCCACTCAGCGCGGGCGACGGGACTTGAACCCGCGACCTTCACCTTGACAGGGTGACGAGCTAACCGGACTGCTCCACGCCCGCTGGTAGAAGACCTATCATAACCGTCGCTTTACAGCCTCATTACGGGGGAAAGGTCCAAGCCTTGTCTAAAGAAAACCTGGTTCTGCGCAGCGTCGATATAGAAAAGGACGCCCAGAAGCTGGCCGACATGTGGAACGCCAGCGACGATCAGTGGCCCGGCACCTTCAACGAGGGCGTGCCCATGACCGCCGCGCGGGCGAAGGAAGACTTCGAGCGGGAACGGGCGGTCGACCGCCTGATCTGGGATGGCGGTGACGAGATCGCCGGCTACTGCTCCCTGTGGGAGTGGATGGACGAGGCCAACGTCACTTACATCGCCCTGCTGAACGTCGCTCCCAAGTATCAGAAGCAAAGCTTGGCCCGAAAGTTTCTGACTCATTACGTCGACCGGGTCATCGAGCTCGGCTCGGTGCGCCTTGACCTTCACACCTGGCCCGGGAATCTTCCCGCCGTGCCCCTCTACAAGAAGTGCGGGTTCTTCTGGATGCCCAACTCGAGCGTTCACATGCTGAACTTCATGCCGAGCATCCTGCAAATGGAGTGCGCAAAGCCCTTCTTCGCCAAACACAACTGGTACGGCTCGTTCAAGCGAGAGCTTGCGCAGACGGAGGACGACGAGCGCTGGGAGGGGATGAAGGTCTTCACCTACCGGTTCGAGGAGGGTGGCGACGCACTGACGGTGTGGGCGGACCGCGAGTCCCGTTCGATCACCGGAGTCGAGACGGACGAGTACCTCGCTGCTTGTATCGCCGAGGAAATTGCTCCCGCGAAAGGCTTGCCGACTCAGATGAAATGGCGATTCACAAACAAGACGGACGCTCCTCTTCAGATCTCGGTAATCGCCTCAGGCACTGAGCACCTCAAGATCGATTACCGCACGAACATCGAGGTGGCCCCGGGCGACACGTCCGAAGTCACAAGTGAAGTCAAGGTCGCCGTCGACACTCCGGCCCCCAAGGAGTGGATGCCGATGCCTTCGATCAAAACAGTCGCGCTGATAAACGGCACGGTGATAGAGCTGGCGACAGGGCTTCGCCCTCGTGCCGCAGTTGAGATCGGGACGCATCCGAATCACCTTGCACTCTTGCCGGGCGTTTCGAAGACGGTTGCGGTCAACTTGCGAAACCGAACCAAGGAGCCGGTCACCGCAACGGTGAGCATTGCTCCGAGCGAGGTCACCACAAGCTGGACCGAGCAAGAGATCGAGCTTGGTCCCGAAGGCTGGGGTGGGGTGGATCTCACCATCGAGTCCGGCGAGGCCGGCGCTTTCGAGCTTCCTGTCTCGATCGAGGTTCAGCACCCCAGGGAAAAGATCCTTCAACCGCCCAAGCCGCAGCTGGTTCTGTCGGTGCGTCCTGGAACGACTTCGGTCGGCAAGGGCGACGAGTACCTGCGCTTCGAGAACTCTCACTTCAGGGTCATCGTTGGAAAGCGCGGGATGTTCAACATCCAGGATCTGCGGCACGGATCCTCTGGAACGTTGAGTGGACTCCCAATCCCACCGGAGCGGCCCAATGAATTCGAGGATGCCGACTTCGAGTCTGGTTACGAGCAAGACGGCGATTCGATTGTTCTCTTCTCGAAATTCGACTCGAAAAAGGTTCCGGGCCTCAGTCTCCGAAGGACGCTGAGAGTCTCGGCAGGGCCGGTCGCAACGTTTGACGTCGAACTCGTCAACTCGTCAACGGAATCACTTCGTTACCAGTTCCGCCGCGGGGCGCAGGCGGGAGGCAAGTTCCGCACTTTGCATGTCAACGGTGATCTCGTACGTGGCTTCGGCTCCGACTTTCCCGGTTCACAGGATGATGAACAGAGACAGGCGAGCTATTACACCGAGCAGTGGGCCGCGGTTGAGACCAAAGACTCGGTCTTCGGAATGGTTTGGGACGATGACATCGAGCAGGTCGGGTCGGGGGGCTTCAGATCGACCACGGGGTTCTTCGACCTGCCCCCTCAGTCGCGCCACATGCCGAAGACCCTCCAGGTCTACTGCGGGCCGGGTGACTGGAGACAGGTAAGAAAAGTCTGGCAGGAGCTGAGAGGAATCGAACTCGATCCGGAGGCTCCTGCGGAAAAGCCGCGTGAAGTGGTCACGGTCGACTTCGATCCGCCCGTGCCGGTGGCCTCCGCCGACCGCCTGAAGACCACCCTCACGATCCGCAACAGAATGGGCAGACCCATGGCGGCCTCGCTGACAGCGCGGCCTCCGGCCGGAGACCCTCACACCTTCGAAGTCGAAGCGATCAATTGGAAGAGTCCCTTCTCGTCTGAAATCGACCTCGATCTTTCGGGCAGAGCCGGCCCCCGAATCGTTACAGCAGAACTGCGAGGCGACGAGATCGACAAGGACTATGAGCTCGTGGCCTTCAAGCTCGCAGATAAGGGCGACGTCAAGGTCGGGGAGTCTGTCCAGGACGGTCAGAAGATCATCACCCTCGCGAACGGACTCTTGGAAGTCGATGTCACACCAGACTTCTCGGCAAGCGTGAGCGCAATCCGCGAAGGCGGCGTAAACCATCTGATGTCGCCCTTCCCGACCGTCAAGACTCTCGGCTGGATGAGTCCCTGGCATGGGGGAATCACTCCCTTCTTGATCACAGCCGACGACTTTCCCGGCAGGCTCTACCGCGAGAAATTCGAGCCGGAGGACTTGAGCCTCGACCTCGCCGGCGAAACGTGGAAGGGCATACGGCTGAGGGCCGAGGTCAAGGACGAAGATGGGAAAGGCCTTGCAGTCGAAATCGACGTTTCGACACTTCCGGCAAGCCCCATCGTCCGCTACTGCATGAGAGTTCTGAATACAACGGGTGCCACACGCGGCTTCTACAGCGGCCCGGCAATCTTCATGCAGCCAGACGGCGACGCATCCTCGACTCTGTTGATCTCGGACGAAAGGGATCTCAAGCCGTCGGACCGGTACAGCTTCGGATCATCGGCAGGCTCATGGGCTGCTGGTGTGAACCAGCAGACCGGCAGGGGCCTGGTCTGCGTATCGCCTGGGAGGGAGATCGGCTTCATGAGTCTCGGACGCGACGGCCAGCATCTGTTGTTCGGAAACTCGTCGATCGCGAAGGCGAATTCTCACATCGACAGGGCGTGCTACCTCGCGATTGCGCAGGACAAAAAGGAATGCGCGGCCTACGACAGGCTCAAGCTGCTCGGGTAGCTCGATCTCCCAGGTAGCGGTCCAGCCACCCAACCATCGCCGCCCAAACCAAGTGATCCGCAAGGGCGTGGCTCTTGTCCTCGTCCCGGACGGCCCTGGGGGCCAACAACTTTAGATTCACGGCCCACAAGACCAGCCCGTAAATGAGTGGACGTCGCCGGATTAGGCAGCAGTACAGCGTGGCAAAAGTGAGCGAGATGCCCATGTGAACAGCGCCGCCGAGCAGAAAGCGCATTATCGGGGAACGCACGCGTTGATTGCCCGGAACAAGGTGAGCAATCGCTCTGGTCGATGCGGCGAGGTCGTGTTTGCTCAGAAGAACGATGCTCGGCAGCCCCCCCAGCGCGCCGGCCACACCGCCGCTAACAAGTCCCCGTTCAAGGCAAGCCCTCACTTTTGGGAGGATAGTCCTTCACCAATTCAAGGAGAGCGAGCCATGGGAGTTTCCGGTCTGGCGGAAGTTGTGCTTTGGAGCCATGACATGAAGAAGACGCTTGCCTTCTATAGCGACCTTCTCGAGCTC
>DATLOJ010000013.1:0-36844 GCA_035536315.1 Actinomycetota bacterium
GATTACGTGGGGGCCGGAGGTTCCTGCGGTCGCTCTGAATGCCGTCTTCAGGCCATGCGCGCTTCGTTCGACGGTCATCCCGTTGCCCTCTAACAGTTCGCACAAAAGCTCGGCAGAGCGAACCTCCTCGTAGGCCAGCTCGGGCTCTGCGTACATCTTGTGTGAAACCTCGATGAGGTCCGAGTGAAGACCGGTGATCCGTTCCTTGACGCTCGCCTTGAGATCGGCCATGGCTCCTCGCTTATCCGGGGTTGGTGAGTTTACGTTCGATGGTTTATCAATACGCATGGCTGAGATCGACCCCGATTGGTACTACGACTTCTTCCAGGACAGGTACTTGCAGATCGCGGGGCAGGCTCGCAGCGCCGAACCAACCGCCCAGGAGTGCGACTTCCTGCAAGACGCCCTGGAAATCACGCCCCCTGCGCGAGTTCTGGACCTCGCATGCGGTCACGGCCGCCACTCCATTGAGTTAGCCAGGCGGGGACTCCACGTCACCGGAATCGATCTCAGTGAACCCTCATTGCAGATGGCCCAACAAGCCGCAGAGGAAGCCGGGATCCACGTCGAGCTGCTTCACAAAGACATGCGTGAGCTCGACTTCAACGCAGAGTTCGATGCGGTAATCAATATGTTCACTGCTTTCGGTTACTTCAGCCGGGAGGAGGATGACCTGCACGTATTGGCTCTGGTTGCAAAGGCACTTCGTCCGAAGGGCGGGTTCCTGCTGGATGTCGCCAACACTGTCCGAATTTTTCGTGAGTACGCAGGCCAAGCCCACCGCGTGCTGGATGACGGTACGACGATGATCGAGGATCGCAGCTACGACGGTGCGACGGGCCGGAACAACGTCGTCTGGACTTTTATTGCTCCCGATGGCTCCAAGAGCGAGCTGAACCACTCAGTTCGGATGTACACCCTGCCGGAACTGATGGGCCTTCTCTCCGAAGCCGGTCTGACCTTTGAAAGGGCCTGGGGAGATTTCGACGGTTCGGTCTACAGCGCATTTGAGTCGCGCAGGCTGATCGTGAAGGCCGTTCGCCCCTAAGGAGTTGGGTTTTTGCGCGTACTGGTTTCGCCGACTGCCTTCAAAGGAACCCTCACTCCCTCACAAGCCGCACAGTCAATATCGGACGGTATTCGCAGGGCAGATCCCTTAATTGATGTAGTTGTCTGCCCAATTGCGGATGGGGGAGACGGAACCGCCGAAGTACTGGTCGATGCTCTCGGAGGGTTCTTTACCGACCACGACGTGACCGGGCCGCTGGGGGATCCCGTCACGGCCCGCGTCGGGTGGCACAAGCAGACTGCGATTGTCGAGATGGCCGCTGCAAGTGGTCTCGTGCTCATTCCAGACGATCGCCTCGAGCCCTTGCGGGCGACATCGTTTGGAACCGGTGAGCTGATCGTTGAGGCGATGAGGCTAGGAGCCAAGGAAGTAGTTCTTGGTGTGGGTGGGAGCGCGAGCAGTGATGCCGGGGCGGGCATCGCGCAAGCTCTTGGAATCAAGCTAATGAGTGAACAGCGGCAGCCCATCGACTGGGGGGCCGAGGCCTTGATGAATCTCGAGTGGATCGAGCGGGCCATGCCGGAAGTCCGACTCGTGATCGCGTGCGATGTCGAGAACCCTTTGGTCGGTCCCGAAGGATCGGCGCGCGTGTTCAGTCCTCAGAAAGGAGCCGACACGAAGCAGGTGCTCGAGATCGAAAAAGCCTTGCAACACTTCCGGGCGATCGTATTGCGAGACGTGGGGTTGGACATTGGTGCGATGCAACACGGGGGAGCAGCGGGCGGAGCGGCGGCAGGATTGCACGCGCTTGTGGGGGCCGAGCTTCGTAACGGATTTGACCTCGTTGCAGAGCTCATCGAGTTCGATCAAAAGCTCTTCGGTGCCGACATGCTAATCGTCGGCGAGGGCGAGCTCGACCACCAGAGCCTTAGAGGGAAGGCAGCCGTCGCAGCGGCGAGGCGCGCCGCGGCCGCGGGGGTCGAAGTGAGAGCGATAGCGGGCCGGGTCTCTTTATCGGCCGATGAGCTGTCTTCCGCCGGCATCAGCAAGTCGATCGACCTGACAGAGCTCTTTGGGGATCGCGCGAAAAACGACTCTGTGGCGGCATTGGGAGATGCTGCGAAGGAGCTGGTTAGGGACTAGCGTCCGTTGGAATTGAAGATGTCCTCGATGTTCATGCCAAACAACTTTGCAATCTTGAACGCAAGTGGAAGGCTGGGATCAAACTTCTCTTTCTCGATCGAGTTGATCGTCTGCCGCGAGACGCGCAGTTTCTGCGCAAGATCCTGCTGAGTCCACTCCCTCTGGACGCGAAGAGCACGCAAACGGTTCTTCATCTAGGGAGATCCTTGAAGGACATCGTCTTCTTGGGCGTGGTCTCCATCAGACGTACCGCCGAGCGATGACAGCTGCCGATCCGATCCAGGCAGTCCCGCCGATGAGCCACACCCAGTCACCAGAAAGAGGCGGCAGTCCCGTCAGGGTCTCCGATATGAAATAGATGAACCCACCAACCATTAAGAGACCGAGGGCGGGAAGGGCCGAGTCCTTTACGATCTGCCACTCGACTCCCCCCGAACGAATGGCTTCGACTATCAGGGAGACTGAGAACAAGAAGTTTGTGGTCAGAAGAGCAAATTGACTGGACGTCTCACTCTCTGGCGGGCGGACAATGAACATCACAATGAGAGTGCCCAGGACAGCGACCGCAAGAATTATCAGGGTGCCCCGCAGGCCGAAGCGGATATAAAAGGCGGCCAAAACGAGCAGCCAGCTCGCCACTCGGATGATATGAAACAAGCTATCTAAGGGAGCGTTCATCAGGGCGTAGGCGGCTGCCGTGCAAAGCCATACGCCGGTCCAAAGCAAGTACCAGACAGTCGGCGCAGGGTCCGAAACACTCCAGACGCCTTTCTTTGGCTTAGTGATAGCACTCATTTGCTCCCCTCCAGGTCGAAAACAGCAGTGTAAAGGAAACTTTCCATCATGACAAGTGAGCTTTACATCAATCTCACGCATCTCGGGTTATGTGTGGGCCGGCGGCTGCCCTGACTATTTTCTTTCTGCCAGACTTCAAGGAGGCCAATGGACACGATCCAGATTCCTGAAACGAAGTATGCGAAGGGCCCGGGGGGCCACATCGCATACCAGGTCCTCGGCGACGGGCCGTTCGACATGCTGTTCATGAACGCTTGGTTCAGTCATGTGGATGGCCGCTGGGAAGAGCCTTCGTTCGCGCGGATGCTCCGACGCTTTGCGTCGTTCAGTCGCCTGATCATTTTCGACAAGCGAGGCACCGGCGCATCCGACCCTCTTCCTCAAGCGAACACCACCTGGGAGGAGTGGGCCGACGACGTCAAGACCGTGATGGACGAGGTGGGATCGGAGAAAGCGGCAATCGTCGGAGTGAGCGATTGTGGTCCGATGGCGATGCTGTTTGCCGCCACTTACCCATCCCGCGTTAGTGCGCTGGTCCTCGCCAATACCTTTCCCCGACTTACCAAGAGCGACGACTACCCATGGGGACTCGAGCAAGAAGACGTCGGAAAGTTTCTAGAACGGATTCGCTCGACTTGGGGCACCGGTGGGATCGTCGACGTGTTCAGTCCCAGCAAAGTAGACGACATTGCCTACCGAACCTGGTGGGCGAAGTATCAGCGCATGGCCGCAAGTCCCGGAATGAGCACCAGCATGGCAAGCCTGACGTTCGGCATAGACGTTCGCGACATCCTCGGCGCGATACGAGTTCCCACTCTGGTGTTGCACCGAAAGGAATTCAAGTTCATTCCGGTTGCCCACGGCCGGTTCCTCGGCGAGAACATTCCGAACGCTAAGTACGTCGAGGTTCCGGGAGAGGACGGTTTCATCTACCTCGGGAGTGCAGGCAATACGAACCAGTTGCTCGATGAAATCGAGGAGTTCCTTACGGGACAGCGAGGTGTTGCGGAGGACGACAGGGAGCTTGCTACCGTCATGTTCACCGACATCGTGGGGTCTACAGAGAAGGCCGCTCAGCTCGGCGATCGCAACTGGCGAGAGTTGTTGGACCAGCATGACGACGTTGTGCGTCAGAACTTGAACCGATTTCGAGGCAAGTTGGTCAAGGGCACCGGAGACGGAAGCCTTGCAACGTTTGACGGCCCCGCCAGGGCCATTCGTTCGTGCGCGGCCATCCACGCTCACGTCAAGGAAAGACTTGGAATCGAAGTGCGCGCGGGCCTTCACACGGGGGAGGTCGAGGTGAGGGGCTCCGATATAGGCGGTATCACGGTCCACGTCGGATCGCGGATCATGTCTGTAGCGGGACCGAGCGAAACCCTCGTCTCGAGTGTGGTGAAAGACTTGGTAGCCGGCTCAGGAATCAGATTCGCCGACAGAGGCGTCCACACTCTAAAAGGAGTCCCCGACGAACTGCACCTCTACAAAGTAGAAGAAGCCCCCGTGTGACCGGAATCGGAAAAGCCTGCTAACGGTTTAGGTTTCTCTCCTTCGCGGTTAAAATCCGCTGTCCATTCACAAGGAGAAGGCAATGATTGTTGCGAAACTGGGGGACCATCCCATCGACCTTCTGAATCCGGCCGATCAGGAGGACGCCAAGTTCCAAGCCGGCTGGGCCATGTTTTACGCAACCGGCAACCTGGCGACCTCCGCCCTGCTCACGGTGCTCGAGCCCGGCGGAAGAATTCCTACGCACTCGGACTCCGCTGAGGAAATCATCCTGGTGCTCGAAGGAACCATCGAAGCTCAAGTCGGGGACGAGAAGACGACCCTGGAAGCCGGGATGATGGGAGTTAACCCCGCCCTCGAGCTTCATTCCATGGTCAACGTGGGAACGACCACGAGCCGCGTTGTCGGGTTTATGGCAAGCAATGCAATAGTGAGCGAGTTCCCGGAAGCGGCGATCATGCCGCTGAACTCCAAAGTAATAGGAACCCCCCCGCCAGAAGCAGCAGCCCAACTAGGCTACAAAAAGCCCTAACCTCCCACCCCACCAGTGAGCCCGTGCCAGCGGGATGTCCTTTGTCGCGGAGCTCAATGCCGAACCAGCCTGTAGGGCTGCGGCGACCCAGCCCGGAATGGGCGAGTCTAAGCGTACTGAGTGGGCTGAACACACCGGCGGCTGGAGCGCAGCGCCGCCAGGGTCGAGCCAAGGGAGGGATGGGGCGCCGCAGACCGGCCCGCGTGGCCCCTTTATGGGGAGCGGAGCCAACCGGCAGGGTGGAGCCAGGACGGGCTGAGCCAGGCGCCGCCCGGCCTGGTAAAGGCGGGAAGACCTTGACATACAAGGGTTTTAGGGCCTAACCTACCTAGAAGCTTTTCAACCGAATATCGGACGTTCAGTCTTAAGAACGTCCCTCCATTGACGGAGGGTAGCCAGGGTGCTACTCTCACGCTTGTATGTCCACCCCCTCAGGCCGATATTTTCGCGCCCTGGGAACAGCGAACCTTTAAAAGGAGGAGTCCTGCTTGGCGTCCAACATCGCCTCCCGTGACCGTGTTTCATTCGCCCGAATCCCAGAGATCCAGCAACTTCCCGATCTGATCGCAATACAGCGTGACTCTTTCGATTGGTTTCTAAATGAAGGACTGAAAGAGACGTTCCGCGACATCTCGCCTATCGAGGACTTCACCGGCAACCTGCAGCTCGAGTTCGCCGACCACCGCTTCGAGGAGCCCAAGCACTCGGCCGAAGAGTGCAAAGAGAAGGACATGACGTTCTCGTCGTCCCTGTTCGTGACCTCGCGGTTCATGAACAAAGAGACCGGCGAGATCAAAGAGCAGACCGTCTTCATGGGGGATTTCCCGATGATGTCGGACAAGGGCACCTTCATCATCAATGGGACCGAACGTGTCGTCGTCTCGCAGCTAGTCCGTTCACCAGGCGTCTATTTCGACCGCGCCCTGGACAAGACCAGTGACCGTGAGCTCTTCAGCGTAAAGGTCATTCCCGCGCGGGGGGCCTGGCTCGAGTTCGAGACCGACAAGAAGGACTTTGTCGGAGTACGCATCGACCGCAAACGCAAGCAGCACGTGACCGTCCTGCTGAAGGCGATGGGAATGAGCTCGGACGAGATTGCCGCCCTGTTCGACGCCGACTCGATTCATGCCACCCTCGAGAAGGATCACATCGAGACAACCGAAGACGCGCTCATGGACATCTACCGCAAGCTGCGTCCGGGCGAGCCTCCGACCCCCGATTCGGCCCGCACTCTTCTGGAGAACCTGTTTTTCAACTGGAAGCGTTACGACCTTGCAAAAGTCGGGCGTTACAAGATCGACAAAAAGCTCGGCCCCCTGGACGAGAAGTACGCTCCAGCCCTCAAGCGCATGCACGCAGAGCTAGCTGCGAAAGAGAAGCCAGGCAAGGAAGCCTTTGAGCAGGAGCGTTGGAAGGCGCACGCGTCGATCCAGCGCGACGAGAAGGGGCCTCGCACTCCGGTTTACAAGTCCGTCCTTACTTATGAGGACATTCTGAAGACCGTCAACTACCTCGTAAGGCTGCACCGCGGCGACGAAGGATTCGAAGTAGACGACATCGACCACTTCGGAAACCGCCGAATCCGTTCGGTTGGGGAGCTCATCCAGAACCAGGTGCGGATCGGCCTGTCGAGGATGGAGCGAGTGGTTCGTGAGCGGATGACGACTCAGGACGTCGAAGCAATCACGCCTCAGACGCTGATCAACATTCGCCCCGTCGTTGCTTCTATCAAGGAGTTCTTCGGAACCTCCCAGCTGTCGCAGTTCATGGATCAGACCAACCCCCTGGCCGGCCTTACTCACAAGCGCCGTCTTTCGGCTCTCGGCCCTGGTGGTCTTTCGCGTGAGCGGGCAGGGTTCGAGGTGCGAGACGTTCACCCAAGTCACTACGGACGCATGTGCCCGATCGAGACTCCTGAAGGCCCGAACATCGGCCTGATCGGAAGCCTCGCAACTTACGGCCGCATCAACGAGTTCGGCTTCATCGAGACTCCTTATCGGCGAGTGACCGATGGAGTCGTGACGGAGAAGGTCGACTACCTGACCGCAGACGAGGAGGACCGCCACGTCATCGCGCAGGCAAACGCCGTCATAGATGAGAAGGGCAAGTTCACCGAAGCTCACGTTCTCGTACGCCGCAAGGGTGGAGAGGTCGACTTCGTCGAACCCTCGGAAGTCGATTACATGGATGTCTCGCCGAAGCAGATCGTTTCCGTCGGTACGGCACTGATCCCATTCCTCGAGCACGACGACGCCAACAGGGCGCTGATGGGTGCAAACATGCAGAAGCAGGCAGTGCCGCTTCTCCGCCCCGAGGCCCCGCTCATTGGAACCGGTCTTGAAACGCGGGCTGCAGTCGACTCGGGAGAGATGGTCATGTCCGAGAAGGCCGGAGTTGTCGAAGAGGTTTCCGCCGAGTACATCATCGTGAACCACGACGGGGACAGGAAGCAGTACAAGCTTGCCAAATTCCACCGTTCGAACCAGGCGACCTGCATCAATCAGAAGCCGGTTGTCGCTGAAGGCGACCGCGTCAAGAAGGGGCAGGTCCTTGCGGACGGACCCTCGACAGACCGCGGCGAGCTGGCCCTTGGCAAGAACCTGCTCGTAGCGTTCATGCCGTGGCGCGGCCACAACTTCGAGGACGCAATCATCCTGTCGGAGCGGCTCGTCCGGGACGACGTGCTCTCCTCGATTCACATCGAGGAGCACGAGGTCGACGCCCGCGAGACCAAGCTGGGTGCGGAGGAAATCACCCGAGACATCCCGAACGTCGGTGAGGAGATTCTCAAGGACCTCGACGACCGCGGCATCATCCGCATCGGTGCTGAAGTTGGCCCCGGCGATGTCCTGGTCGGACGTGTCACGCCAAAGGGAGAGACCGAGCTCACACCTGAAGAGCGACTGCTTCGTGCAATCTTCGGTGAGAAGGCTCGTGAGGTTCGCGACACATCTCTCAAGGTTCCACACGGTGAGCAGGGGAAAGTCATCGATGTACGCGTGTTCTCACGCGACGACGGCGATGAGCTCCCCCCCGGTGTCAACCAGCTGGTCAAGGTTCAGGTCGCCCAGAAGCGAAAGATTCAGGAAGGCGACAAGCTCGCAGGCCGCCATGGAAACAAAGGTGTCATCGCCAAGGTACTTCCGATCGAGGACATGCCGTTCCTCGCCGACGGAACCGCCGTTGACATCATCCTGACTCCCCTTGGAGTTCCGTCACGAATGAACATCGGCCAGATCCTGGAGACGCACCTTGGGTGGGCCGCTAAGCACGGGTGGAACGCCAAGATCACCGAGGAGTACCAGACCAACGGAGACCCGACTCACTGGGTTTCCACCCCGGTCTTCGACGGCGCTCGCGAGACAGACATCATGGAAGCGCTCGAGAAGGTAAACATCTCGGCCGATGGAGGAAGGCTCGTCGACGTCGATGGCAAAGCCAAGCTCTACGACGGAAGGGATGGTGCTCCGTACGACGCACCTGTGACCGTTGGTTATCTGTACATCCTGAAGCTGTCGCATCTGGTCGACGACAAGATTCACGCAAGGTCGACCGGCCCCTATTCGATGATCACGCAGCAGCCCCTCGGAGGTAAGGCGCAGTTCGGTGGGCAGCGGTTCGGAGAGATGGAGGTCTGGGCTCTCGAAGCCTACGGAGCGGCTTATGCGCTGCAGGAGCTACTCACAATCAAGTCGGACGACGTCCTCGGACGAGTGAAGGTGTACGAGGCCATTGTCAAAGGCGAGAACATTCCCGAGCCCGGCATTCCGGAGTCGTTCAAGGTCCTGATCAAGGAAATGCAATCGCTTTGTCTGAACGTCGAGGTTCTCTCGGCCGAAGGCAAGGAGATCGAGATGAAAGAGATCGACGAAGACGTGTATCGCACCGCCGAAGAGCTCGGCATCGATCTGTCCCGTCGTGAGCCCGCAAGCGTTGATTTGGAGGCCTAAGTGGCCCAGAGCTATCTCAAGGAGCGCAACTAGATGATCGATGTGAACTACTTCGATGAGCTGAGAATCGGACTCGCGACCGCGGACCAGATTCGCATGTGGTCAAACGGGGAAGTCAAAAAGCCCGAGACCATCAACTACCGGACTCTGAAGCCTGAGAAGGATGGCCTTTTCTGCGAGCGCATCTTTGGTCCCACTAAGGACTGGGAGTGCTACTGCGGAAAGTACAAGCGAGTTCGCTTCAAGGGAATCATCTGTGAGAGATGCGGAGTCGAGGTAACGCGCTCGAAGGTCCGCCGCGAACGCATGGGTCACATCGAGCTCGCAGCGCCGGTAACTCACATCTGGTACTTCAAGGGAGTGCCCTCGCGACTCGGCTACTTGCTCGACATTGCACCGAAGGATCTCGAGAAGGTCATCTACTTCGCGTCGTACTTGATTACGGCAGTAGACGAACCCAAACGCTCGCGTGACTTTGCAACTCTGGAGACTCAGACCAAACGTGAGCTCGAACAGATCGAGACTGAATCTAACGCCCGCCGATCGAAGATTGAGCAGGGGCTCGAGCACACTCTGGCCGAGCTCGAGAAGAAGGGCGCAAAGGCTGCGGAGCTGAACAAAGCCCGCAAGGACGTTGAGCGTCAGATTAAGGACATCGACGTAAGGCTCGAGCGTGAGACCGCACTCATCAAGGAGACATGGGACGTCTTCCGCAATCTGACCGCGCGCCAGCTAGTCGACAACGAGATCGTTTGGCGTGAGTTGCGCGACCGCTTCGGCGACTACTTTCGCGGCGGAATGGGGGCAGAGGCGATCAAGGAGCTCATTCACTCGCTCAACTTGAAAGAGGAGGAAGAGCGCCTGCAGGAGATCGTCCGCACCGGCAAGGGTCAGAAGAAGGCCCGGTCGGTAAAGCGCCTCAAGGTCATCTCTCCTTTCACCGCCGAGGGATCGAAGAACTCGCCCATGGGCATGGTTCTCGACTCGGTTCCGGTCATCCCGCCGGATCTGCGTCCAATGGTTCAGCTGGACGGTGGGCGTTTCGCGACCAGTGACCTCAACGATCTCTACCGAAGGGTCATCAACCGCAACAACCGCCTGAAGAGACTGCTCGACCTCGGAGCGCCCGAGATCATCGTCAACAACGAAAAGCGCATGCTTCAGGAAGCGGTCGACGCTCTGTTCGACAACGGCCGCCGCGGCCGGCCCGTAACGGGACCGGGCAACCGTCCACTGAAGTCTCTCTCGGACATGCTCAAGGGCAAGCAGGGACGTTTCCGTCAGAACCTGCTTGGAAAGCGCGTGGACTATTCGGGCCGTTCGGTGATCGTCGTCGGGCCCGAGCTCAAGCTTCACCAGTGCGGACTTCCGAAGCAGATGGCACTCGAGCTGTTCAAGCCCTTCGTAATGAAGCGGCTGGTCGACCTGGGTCAGGCGCAGAACATCAAGAGCGCAAAGCGAATGGTCGAGCGGTCACGCCCGATGGTCTGGGATGTTCTGGAGGAAGTGATCCAGGACCACCCGGTCATGCTCAACAGGGCTCCGACACTCCACAGACTTGGAATCCAGGCCTTTGAGCCGATTCTTGTCGAGGGCAAGGCGATCAAGATTCATCCACTCGTCTGCACGGCATTCAACGCGGACTTCGACGGTGACCAGATGGCAGTGCACGTTCCTCTTTCTGCGGAAGCGCAGGCCGAGGCTCGTCTGCTGATGCTTTCGACTCACAACATCCTGTCGCCGGCCCATGGAACATCCATCGTCACCCCGACCAGGGACATGATCCTGGGGACCTACTACCTCACCATGGACCCACCGGAGGCCGAGAAGGACGACGAGCTTCGAACGTTTCCATCGGAGAAGGAAGCGTTTCTTGCTTACGACTTCAGCAAGCTCGGGTTGCAGACTCTGATCAAGGTGAGGATGGGCGACAAGAACGTTCCCGGACTCGAGACTCCTGAAGACGGGGGCATCCCTCAGCTGGAAACCACGGTGGGGCGTCTGATCTTCAACAGCGTTCTTCCGTCCGACTATCCGTATCAGAACAAAGTCATCGCGCAGCGCGAGTTGGCTCTGATCATCGAGGAATGCTCGGATCGTTACGGAAAAGTGGACGTTGCGGGAATCCTCGATGGCATCAAGTCGATCGGTTTCCACTTCTCGACGCGTGCCGGAATCACTTTCGGCCTGACCGACGTGGTCGATCCTCCTCGCAAGGGCGAGATCCTCACCGACCACGAGAAGATGAGCGAGAAGATCGAGCAGCAGTACCGCAGAGGAATCATCACCGACGATGAGCGCCGTCAGGAGCTCATCGAGATCTGGACGAAGGCCAACGAGGAAGTTTCCGTGAACATGGAGCAGGCCTTCCAGGCGGAGGTTCTGAACCCGGTCTACATCATGTGGAAGTCGGGAGCTCGTGGTAACGCCGGAAACATCGCGCAGATCGCAGGTATGCGCGGATTGATGGCAAACCCCCGTGGAGAGATCATCCCGCGCCCGATCAAGTCCAACTTCCGTGAGGGCCTTTCCGTTCTCGAGTACTTCATCTCGACGCACGGTGCAAGGAAGGGACTTGCCGACACGGCTCTGCGTACCGCCGACTCCGGTTATCTGACTCGGCGTCTTGTCGACGTCGCGCAGGAAGTCATCATCCGTGAGGTCGACTGCGGCACCGAAAGAGGAATCACGATTCAGGTCACCACAGAGCACCCAGTCACCAAGGAACGAGTAGAGGCCGGCGCAATTGAAACGAAGTTGTTCGGGCGAGTCGCCCTCGAGAAAGTCACGAAGGACCGCAAGACTTTGCTCGAGGTCAACGAGCTTATCGACCGGAAGAAGGAGCGCGAGCTCGTCGACGCAGGTGTTGACGAGGTTCGGGTCCGTTCGGTCCTCACATGCGACTCCAAGTACGGAGTCTGTGCGCACTGTTACGGACGCAACATGGCGCAAGGCAAGCTCGTAGACATCGGTGAGTCGGTAGGAATCATCGCCGCTCAGTCGATCGGTGAGCCGGGAACCCAGCTGACTATGCGTACCTTCCACACTGGAGGCGTCGCCGGAGAGGACATCACTCACGGACTTCCCCGAGTGGTCGAGCTCTTCGAGGCAAGGACTCCGAAAGGCCGCGCGACTGTTGCGAAGATCGCCGGAAGGGTCGAGATCCACGATGAGGAAGCAAAAAGAATCGTCAAGGTCCTGGGTGATGACAAGGAAGAGGATTACCCCGTATCTCGCCGGCAGAGACTGCAGGTGGAGGAAGGCGACATGGTGGAGCCCGGCGATCACATCACCGAAGGCCCCATCGACCCCGACGACATCCTCGAGGTCGCAGGCATCAGGGCGGTGCAGCTGTACCTGGTCGGGGAAGTCCAGCAGGTATACCGCAGCCAGGGTGTTCCGATCCACGACAAGCACATCGAGCTGATCGTTCGTCAGATGCTTCGCAAGGTCTCGGTCATCGAGCCCGGCGACACCGATCTTCTTCCAGGGGATCTGGTCGAGCGCAAGATCTTCGAGGCGATCAACGTCGAAGTGACGGCGAGTGGCAAGGAGCCGGCGACGGCCAGGCCGATCCTCATGGGAATCACAAAGTCGTCTCTGGCAACAGAGAGCTGGCTATCGGCGGCGTCTTTCCAGGAGACCACGAGGGTTCTGACCGAGGCTGCTATCCGCGGCAAGTCGGATGCACTTCTTGGGCTCAAGGAAAACGTCATCATCGGAAAACTGATCCCGGCCGGAACAGGCATGACCCGTTACCGCTCGGTCGAGGTTGCGCCGTCCGAGGAAGTCGCCGAGCTGCTCGACATTCTTCGCAAGGAAGACGAAGAGCGTCGCGCCGCCGAGGAAGCCGAGATGGCGGCCAGGGCGCAGCTGTACCAGCCCGAAGAGCAAGAAGCAGACGTCTTCTAAGGAAATGAACTTGCTAAAAGGGCCCCCGGGAAACCGGGGGCCTTTTTCTTGTGTCAATCTTGGCAGGTGAAAAAGGTTTTCTCGCCCGCCGACTTCGGCCTAGGAAAACTGTTTTACGACATCTCCGACGCGGTGATCGCGATGGACACGACTACCGGCAGGATCTGTCTTTGGAACCCCGCTGCCGAGCAGCTATTTGGCTATTCGAGCGAAGAGGCCCTCGGGATGCTTGTTGCCGACCTGATGCCTGTCGAGTACAAGGAGAAGCACTCCGCCGGCGTGAAGGCCTACTCGGAATCCGGTAAAGGGCTGTATGTAGGTTCGCGCGAAGCGCTGGCCCTGCCGGCTGTAAGAAGGGATGGCCAGACAATCACCATTGAACTAACAATCAATCCCGCCAACATGCCTGGGTTGGAAAAGTTCGTCCTTGCAATCGTCAGAGACACAACCTCTCGGTCCCAGATGGAGAAAAGCCTTGCAGCAAGGGAAGAACAACTGGCTTCGGCCCAGCGAATAGCAAGGCTCGGTAGCTGGGAGTGGGACATCAAGAGCAACCGGATCACATGGTCGGACGAGCTTTATCGCATTTTCGACGTGGACCCCAGCGGTTTCGAGGCGACGTACGCGGCGTACATCGAGCGGATTCATCCGCACGACCTGGACCTTGTTCGATCCAATATCGAGGCAGCGTTCGAGACCTTTGAGTCCTTTGAATTCGATCATCAGATCGTTCGGCCCGACGGCACCACACGGTGGGTACACAGCACCGGTGAGGTTCAGGTTGAGCAAGATGTGCCGGTCGTCATGCGCGGCACTGCCATTGACATAACCGAACGGAGACAAGCGCAGGAGGCAGAGGCCCGTCTGGCAGCCATCATCCAGTCGACCGACTTGTCGGTGACCTCTTTAACCCCCGACGGAATCATCGAAACATGGAATCCCGGAGCCGAGAGACTGTATGGATACACGGCGGAGGAGATCGTAGGGAAGCCATACAGAATCCTCGTCCCGGACTTCGAGTTGGAAAGGCATTACAAGCTCTTCGATTCGGTACGCGACGGCTTGTCGGTGGGCGGCTTCGAGATGCAGCGAGTTACGAAACAAGGAAGCATGATCTATGTATCCATTTCGGCTGCTCCGCTCATGGATTCAAGCGGCAGACTCGTCGCGATATCCGCAATCTCATTCGACGTGACCAGCCAGAAGTCGGCTGAACGCGCCTCTGAGGAAGCTTTCGTTTCCCAAAGATTGGCCTTGCAAAGGATGGAGCAAGTCGACGAGATGAAGAACGCGATCATGGCAGCGGTCTCGCACGATTTGAGAACCCCCCTGACGAGCGTTCTCGGCTATGCACTGACACTTCAAAAAGAGGACAGATTCACAGCTGAGCAACGGGCGGACATGATCAACCGGCTCGTCAGCAATGCGAGGAAGCTGGATCGAATACTTGCGGATCTGCTCGATCTGGACCGCCTTGCTCGAGGGACGCTCGAACCACAGCGAGTAGAGGCGAACGTCACCAAGCTTGCTCGCGAAGTAGCTGGCAACCTCGAAGGTCCCGTAGGCGCGGTTCAGGTGGAGGGGGAGGATGTAATTGGCAACGTTGATGCCCCCAAAGTGGAGCGCATCATTGAGAACCTCCTCGTGAATGCGGTCAGGCATACCCCCGAGGGCACTCCGGTGAGAATCCGCGTCACAGTCGGTGGCAACGGCATTCTCATCACGGTGGAGGACGAGGGCAAAGGCGTGCCCGATGACCTAAAAGAGTCGATCTTCGAACCCTTTCAAAGGGGAGAAGCTCTTGACCATTCACCCGGGTCCGGTATTGGGCTTTCCCTTGTATCCCGGTTCGCTGAGCTTCACGGAGGAAAGGCCTGGGTCGAAGACCGCGAAGGCGGTGGCGCAGCCTTCAAAGTTCTGCTTCCCACCTAGTTGTTCGGTGGGGGCGCGAATGGCCCAAGAGTGGGAAATGTGCCGGTTGACCTGCATGTTTACCGGTGGTACTTTTAGCGGTCGTGCGTGTGGCCGCTTTCTGGCTTCACGCGCCTTAGAGCGCACCCCATGCCCTGGCGGACCGGTCTTTGCTTTGCGGTCCACATCGCTGGTGGCGGAGTTGCCCGAAAGACCTTACCCGGGTCGGCTTTGCCTGCCCGGCTGGTTGCACCGAGTAAGAACCGAGTAAGAGAGGGACTTGAGAAGGAAATGCCGACAATTCAGCAGCTCGTCCGTTACGGGCGGGAGGTTCCTAAGACAAAGACCAAGACGCCGGCCCTGAAGGGGTCGCCGCAACGTCGCGGGGTTTGCACTCAGGTCAAGACCACAACGCCGAAGAAACCGAACTCCGCCCTGAGAAAGATCGCGAGGGTCCGGCTTTCGTCCGGCGTTGAAGTAACGGCGTACATTCCGGGCATCGGCCACAACCTCCAGGAGCACTCGATAGTTCTCGTTCGTGGAGGAAGAGTCAAGGACCTTCCGGGTGTCCGTTACAAGGTCGTCCGTGGAACCCTCGACACCGCCGGAGTACGTGACCGTAAGAAGGCCCGCAGCCGGTACGGCGCCAAGAAGGAAAAGGGCTAGAAGATGCCACGCAAAGGTCCAGCTACTAAGAGGGAAGCTCCCCCCGACCCGGTTTATCAGAACCCGCTCGTGACCCAGCTGATCAACAGGATCATGCTGAGGGGCAAGAGGTCGCTGGCCGAAAAGATCGTTTACGGCGCGCTGAAGATCATTTCGGAGAAGACGGGTGGAGATCCCACGCAGGTCTTGCGTAAAGCGATCGAAAACGTCCGTCCGCATGTCGAGGTGCGTTCCAGGCGAGTCGGCGGCGCCACTTATCAGGTGCCGCACGAGGTTCCTCCTCGCCGTTCGATGACTCTCGGGATTCGCTGGGTCGTCCGCTTTTCACGAGCTCGCAAGGAACGGACGATGGAAGAGCGGCTTGCAGGAGAGCTGATGGATGCAGCAAATGAGGCTGGAGCCTCGTTCAAGCAGCGCGAGGACACGCATCGTACGGCCGAAGGAAACAAGGCCTACATGCACTTTAGATGGTGAGGAGCTAGCGGAATTGAGAATCGGACCGGGAGGTGCCGCGGCGTAGATAACGCCCTGCGGAACTTGCTCGGGCCGGGGGATTCCCCGGCCAATTTTTTTGAGGGAGCAGTGAAGTGTCGACAGTGACAAGCGAAGAAAAAGCTCAGGCATTCGAGGCCAGAAAGAAGGCCTCGGTTCTTCGCGAGTTTCCGCTTTCACGCACCCGCAACATCGGGATCATGGCCCACATCGACGCCGGCAAGACGACAACGACCGAGCGCATCCTTTATTACACAGGCCGCACCTACAAGATCGGCGAGGTTCACGAAGGCGCGGCAGTCATGGATTGGATGCCGCAGGAGCAAGAACGCGGCATCACGATCACTTCGGCGGCGACAACGTGTAATTGGAAAGACCATTGGATCAACATCATCGACACTCCCGGACACGTCGATTTCACAGTTGAGGTCGAGAGGTCTCTGCGAATTCTTGACGGGGCCGTGGCCGTCTTCGATGCTGTCGCGGGGGTAGAGCCCCAAACGGAAACCGTTTGGCGGCAGGCCGACCGCTACTCCGTACCCCGTATCTGCTTCGTTAACAAGATGGACCGCACCGGTGCGGACTTCTTCATGACCGTGGACATGATCCGCGACCGCCTTGGTGCACACCCCCTAGTAATCCAGATTCCGTGGGGCAAAGAGTCCGACTTCCACGGGGTGATCGATCTTCTCGAGATGAAGGGTCGTTATTGGACGACCGAAAAAGGCGAGGAGTGGGAGGACCGCGAGGTCCCGGCTGACATGAAGGAAGAGGCCGAGCACTGGCGCCACGAGCTGTACGAAGCACTTGCCGAGTTCGACGACGAGGTTATGGATGCATACGTCCACGGGGGAGATCCATCTGCGGAGCACCTGCGGATTGCGCTTCGCAAGGCGACTCTGACCGGTGAGGCTCAGCCCGTCCTTTGCGGGTCCGCATTCAAGAACAAAGGTGTTCAGCCTCTTCTCGATGCAGTCGTCCAGTTCCTGCCTTCCCCAAACGAACTGGTCCCGGTTACGGGCGAGAACCCCAAGAGTGGCGAAACCCTTGAGCGCAAGCCCGACGACGACGAGCCCTTCACTGCACTCGCTTTCAAGATCATGTCCGATCCCCACGTAGGCCGAATTACCTACATCCGCGTCTATTCGGGAACCTTGAAAAGCGGCGGTGCCCTTTACAACGCAACAAGGGAACGTAAGGAGCGCGCCGGCAGGCTCCTTCGAATGCACGCCAACGACCGCGAGGATCGTGACGTAGTTCAAACCGGCGACATAGTGGCCGTAGTTGGTCTGAAGCAGACGATTACCGGAGACACGCTTTGCGATCCGGACCATCCAATCCGCCTCGAGTCGCCCACGTTCGCTCAGCCCGTCATCTCGCTGGCTATCGAGCCGAAAACGAAGTCCGATCAGGACAAGCTTTCGGGCGCGCTTCAGAGGCTTTCGGAGGAAGACCCCACTTTTCACATCATGAGCGACGAGGAAACCGGGCAAACGATCATCTCCGGCATGGGCGAGCTCCATCTAGAAGTCCTCGTCGATCGTATGCAGCGCGAGTTCAGCGTCGACGCCAACGTCGGCAAGCCTCAAGTCGCCTACAGGGAGACCATTCGGCAGCCGGTGGTTAAGCACGTGACCAAGTACGTGAAGCAGACCGGTGGGAAGGGCCAGTACGGCCACGTTGTCATCGACGTGGAGCCGACGGGACCCGGCGGCGGCTACGAGTTCATCAACAAGATCACGGGAGGAAAGATTCCATCCGAGTACATCCCTGCTGTTGACCAGGGCATCCAGGAAGCAATGGGCTCAGGTGTTCTCGCCGGATACCCACTGGTCGACCTGCGAGTGATCCTCACCGATGGGTCGTACCACGACGTCGACTCCTCCGAGATGGCATTCAAGATCACCGGATCGATGGCCCTCAAAGAGGCCAGCCGCAAGGCAAACCCCGTGCTGCTCGAGCCGATCATGGACGTAGAGGTTGTTGTCCCCGAGGAGTTCATGGGCGACGTGCTTGGCGACCTCAACTCGCGGCGCGGCCGCATCGAGAAGATGGACAGCCGCGGCAACGCTCAGATCATCAGGGCTCAGGTTCCACTTTCGGAGATGTTCGGTTACACCACTGCCCTTCGCTCCATGACCCAGGGCCGCGGCGTCCCTCACATGGAGTTCCACTCGTACCAGGAAGTTCCGAAGAACCTTGCCGAAGAGATCGTCAAGAAAGTAAGAGGGGAGTAGGCGTGCCGCAAGGACAGAAGATACGCATCAAGCTCAAGGCCTACGACCACGAAATCATCGATCAAAGCGCGCGCAAGATTGTGGACACTGCGACGCGCACCGGTGCAAGCGTGCGGGGGCCGGTACCCCTTCCAACAAGGATCGAGAAGTTTGCCGTCATCCGGGGACCCTTCAAGGACAAGGACTCTCGCGAGCACTTCGAGATGCGAACACACAAAAGGATGATCGACATTGTCGATCCAACCCCGAAGACGGTTGATTCACTGATGCGCCTTGACCTCCCGGCAGGCGTCGACATCGAAATAAAGCTCTAGGACTACTGATGGCACAGGTGACCAAAGGCATCGTTGGAGAGAAGGTGGGCATGACCCAGGTCTTCGACGACCAATCGCGGGTCGTTCCGGTCACCGTGATCAAGGCGGGACCGTGTCACATCGCACAGGTCAAGACGATCCAGACCGATGGCTACTCGGCCATTCAGCTCGCCTTTGGTGATACCAAGGAGTCGCGGCTCTCGAAGCCGGAGCAGGGACATCTTCGGAAGGCGGGCGTCTCTTCGTTCCGAAGCCTCGTAGAGCTTCGAATCTCTGACGTAAGCGGTTTTTCTGTCGGCCAGGAGATCAAGGCCGACATTTTTGCGAAAGGCGAGAAAGCAGACGTCGTTGGAGTCTCCAAGGGCAAGGGGTTTGCCGGCGTCATGAAGCGGCACAACTTCCGTGGCAAGTCGGCCAGTCATGGGACGCAACGCAAACATCGCTCACCGGGGGCCATCGGAGCGTGCGCAACGCCCTCCCGGGTCTTCAAGGGAATGAGAATGGCGGGCCACATGGGTCATGAGCGCGTGACGGTTCTGAACCTCGAAGTGGTCGATGCCGATCCGGAACGCAACCTGCTCCTCGTACGGGGAGCGATACCAGGTCCAAACGGAGGGCTTGTCGTTGTTCGCAGCGCAGTCCGAGGGGGTGCCGCCTGATGGCTAAGGCGACTTTCTTTGCAGCGGAGGGCAAGAAGAGTGAGCTGGATCTTGCTCCTGAGATTTTCGACGTCCAGGTGAACGTGCCGATCATGCATGAGGTCGTGCGTTCGCAGCTTGCCGCGGCGCGATCTGGAACCCACTCAACGAAGACTCGGGGCGAGGTGCGGGGTGGTGGAGCCAAGCCGTGGATGCAGAAAGGCACGGGCCGCGCACGTCATGGATCCATTCGAGAGCCTTCATGGGTTGGAGGCGGAATCGCCCATGGACCAAAGCCGCGCGACTACTCAATGCGAATCAACAAGAAGGAACGTGCCCTTGCTCTCAAGTCTGCGCTTTCCGACCGGGCAAGAGAGGGCAAGGTCGTCGTTATCGAGCTTCCGGCCTTCGAAGAGCCCGAAACCAAGCGCGCGGTGCAGCTGCTCGAGGATTGGGGGGCTTCCGGCAAGACATTGATTGTCGTGTCGGGTGAAGAGACCGAGGACGTAAACCTTTGGAAATCATTCCGAAACCTTCCGCAGGTTCTGGCAGTTACGCACCCAACGGCTTATACGGTTCTTGCTGCGGAAACAGTTGTCTTCACGAAGAACGCGCTCGAGCTACTTGGAAAGCCCGATTCAAAGTCAAAGAAGGAAGAGTCGCAAAATGCAGGGCTTAAAGGCAAAGCTGGCAAGTCCGTAAAGGCCAAGCCCGCGGCCGAAGCGGAGGCGAAGCCTGCCAAGCAAGAGCCGACTAAGGCCGAGGTCGCTGTGGCCGAGGGTGCTGACGCTAAAGAGGGTGAGCCGGCATGAAGAACCCAAGAGACGTCATCTTGAGACCGGTGGTAAGCGAGAAGAGCTACGGCCTGATCGATAACACCGCTTACACATTTGTTGTCAGCCCAACTGCAAGCAAGGTCGAGATTCGCCAAGCCGTCGAGCAGATCTGGGGAGTCAAAGTTGTGAGTGTCAACACGATGAACCGCAAAGGCAAGACCAAGCGTTACTCATCGAGCTACGCGACGTGGCGTGAGGCGACCCGCAAGGGTTCCAAGCGAGCGGTCGTGAAACTCAAAGAGGGCGACAAGATCGAGCTGTTCGAGACGAGGTAGCAATGCCAATTCGCAAGTCCAAACCGACCAGTGCCGGAAGAAGGGGAATGTCGCATGCCGACTTCTCTGAAATCACGCGCACCGAACCGGAAAAGTCTCTTCTTCAGCCAAAGCCCAAGAAAGCTGGTCGGAACGCGCACGGACGCATCACGACTCGGCACCAGGGCGGGGGTCACAAACAGAAGTACCGCATGGTCGACTTTCGCAGGGACAAGGACGGAATTCCAGCGCGCGTGGCTCACATCGAATACGACCCCAACCGCAGCGCCCGGATTGCACTCTTGAATTACGCAGACGGAGAGAAGCGGTACATCATTGCCCCGAGTAAAATCAAGGTTGGCGACAAGCTAATGAGCGGATCGGACGCAGAGATCCGCCCTGGAAATGCCCTCCCGATCCGAAACATTCCGGTCGGGACGATCATCCACAACATCGAGTTGAAGCCCGGCGGCGGAGCCAAGATGGCAAGGTCTGCAGGATCGAGTGTTCAGCTCGTGGCCAAAGAAGGTGGGAACGCAACACTGCGCCTTCCTTCCGGCGAGGTTCGCCAGGTCCGCATGGACTGCAGGGCGACGGTGGGCGAAGTTGGTAACGCCGAGCATGAACTGATCTCGATCGGCAAGGCCGGACGCAGCCGCTGGATGAACAAGCGGCCCAGTGTGCGCGGGGTTGCAATGAACCCCGTCGACCACCCCTTGGGAGGCGGCGAAGGGAAGGCATCCGGAGGCCGGCATCCAACGTCCCCATGGGGAAAGAAGGAAGGCCGTACTCGTAAGAAGGGCAAGTACTCCGACCGGAACATCATCCGGCGTCGGGGATCGAAGCGTGGAGGTTAAATGCCCCGTTCACTGAAGAAGGGCCCGTTTGTGGATGACCACCTCATGAAAAAGGTGGACGACATGAACCGCAAAGGGGACAAGAAGGTAATCAAGACCTGGTCGCGCCGTTCGACGGTCATTCCCGACATGGTCGGTCACACAATCGCGGTGCACGACGGCCGCAAGCACGTACCGGTCTACATAACGGAGTCGATGGTGGGCCACAAGCTGGGCGAATTCGCAATCACCCGGCACTTCAAGGTTCACGGTCATCACACAGAAAAGAGCACGAGGCTCAAGTAATGGGGACTACAGCCAGTGATATCGCCCGTACGGTGGACGCAAGCGCGCGTTACATCGGAATCAGCGCGTCCAAGGTGCGTGAGGTGGCGGCCTTGATAAAGGGCAAGCCGATCGACGAGGCGCGAAGAATCCTGGCGTTTACTCCCAAGGAAGCTGCGAGGGAGATTTCAAAGATTCTCGAAAGCGCAATCGCCAACGCGGAGCACAACTTCCATCTTCCACAGGAGGAGCTCTTCGTGAAGCTCATTCGAGCGGATGAGGGACTGACGATGAAGCGGTTTCGTCCCAGAGCTCGCGGACGCGCGTCGCGCATTCGCAAGCGGATGTGCTCGATCCATCTGACCCTCGAGAGGTCGGAGGAGCTGGCGGCAAGAGCAGTTGCCCCGGTCGCACGTCGCAGGCGAACGGCCGAATCGGACACGGAGAAACCTGCTCGTGGTCGACCGGCCGCAGCTGAAACTGCGGCCCCCGCTCGTGGAAAGAGGGCGAAAGCTGCCGAAACGGATTCCGAAGAGACCGCCGCACCGGACACCGGGGCAGCTTCAGACGCTGCTGAAAACCAAGCCGTATCCGAAGACGTAACGATCGTCGAAACCGGTGATACCGAAGCCGGTGGGACGGCTGAAATTTCGGAGGAAAGTCCCGCAGAAAGCGCGCCTCAGGCTGAGAGCGCACCGGAAGCCGAGTCGCAGGCACCGGATGCGGCCGGGCAGCAAGAGAAAGAACCAGAGGGAGACAAGTAGTGGGACAGAAAGTTCATCCATACGGATTCAGGCTCGGAGTCATCAACGACTGGAAGTCCCGCTGGTTTGCAGACGGGTCGCAGTACCGCGACTACATCGAGCAGGACAACAAGATCAGGGAGTACTTGAAGAAGCTCCTGCCGCATGCCGCGATCAGCCGTATCGACATCGAGCGCACTAGAGAGCGCGTTCGCGTGACGGTCCACACTGCCAGGCCCGGAATTCTCATCGGACGCCGAGGGGCCCAGATCGACGAGATCAGGGACTACCTGATGAGGATCGAGACGGTCGTTGCCCGGAAGAGAAGCGGCAAGGACGTGACGGTCGATGTCAAGGTCGACGCGCACGAGGTCAAGTCACCCGACCTGGACGCTCAGTTGCTGTCCCAAGCCGTTGCCGAGCAGCTCGTGCAAAGAGTGTCTTTCCGCCGAGCCATGCGCAAGGCCGTGAACACTGCAATAAAGGCTGGCGCTCTTGGAGTCAAGGTCCAAACGGGTGGAAGGCTCGGTGGTGCCGAGATGTCGAGGCGAGAGGGTTACCACGAGGGCAAAGTCCCGCTGCACACCCTGAGGGCCGATATCGACTATGGGTTCTCTGAAGCTCGCACGACCTCAGGTCAGATCGGAGTCAAAGTCTGGATATACAAGGGTGAGGTCGTTCCGGTAAGGGAAACTCGCCGGGCCCCCAAGCCAGCGGAGGAGACGGCGGCAACCGCTGAGAAGCCCGCCGCCGCTGCTGAGAAGCCCGCGGCAACCAAGCCACCTGCGGCCGCTGAGAAGCCCGCGGCAACCAAGCCATCTGCAGCCTCACCTGAAGGCGAGGCTCCCGGCCCAGCAACGCCCAACGGTGCCCAAGAAGGAGCAGCCGGCTGATGTTGATGCCCAAGAAGATGAAACACCGCAAGCAGCATCGCGGTCGTATGCGCGGGCTGGCCAAGGGAGGCACCCACGTCTCTTTTGGCGACTTCGGTCTTCAGGCTCTCGAGCCGGGATGGATCACCAACCGGCAGATCGAGTCTGCCCGTGTTGCCATCACGCGTCACGTCCGGCGTGGTGGGCGCGTATGGATCAACATTTTTCCGGACAAGCCGTTCACTAAGAAGCCGGCAGAGACCCGGATGGGTTCCGGTAAGGGAAACCCCGAAGGCTGGGTGGCTGTCGTCAAGCCCGGACGAGTGATGTTCGAGCTGACTGGTGTTCCCGAAGATGTGGCGCGTGAAGCGATGCGTCTTGCGGGGCACAAGCTTCCGATCAAATCGAAGTTTGTGAAGAGAGAGGCGGCCGGCGGTGAAGGTTAACGAGCTGCGGGCTCTGGACGTCGGCGATCTGCGCGAACGGCTCGGGGACGTAAAGGAAGAGCTGTTCAACCTGCGTTTCCAAAACGCGACCGGCCAGCTCGACAACTACGCTCGAGTCGACCAGCTGAAGAAGGACATCGCAAGGATCTCGACTTTGCTGCGCGAGCGGGAGCTCGGAATCGTCGTCGAAGTCGAGGAGGTACAGCCGAAGCGCAGGTCTCGCCGCAAGGAAAAGACGGCGGAGTCAGAGCAGGCCGATGTTGCTGAAGAGGATGAAGTTCAGGAGGAAAAGGATGAGTAGCGAAAGGGCGAGTCGCAAGACTCGTACTGGAGTGGTGGTAAGCGACGCCATGGACAAGACCGTCGTGGTGACGGTCGAGAGAACCGCGCGCCATCCTCTCTACGGAAAGATCTACAAGAGAAACTCGAAGCTGCATGCGCATGACGAGAAGAACGAAGCCCACATTGGAGACCGAGTAAAGGTCATGGAAACGCGACCGCTTTCGAAGATGAAACGCTGGCGCGTCGTTGAAGTGGTGGAAAAGGCAAAATGATCCAGACCGAGTCCCGTTTAAGGGTTGCCGATAACACCGGTGCCCGCGAAGTGTTGGTAATCCGAGTCCTTGGGGGCTCGAGTCGCCGCTACGCGGGTGTTGGCGACGTCATCGTGGCCACCGTCAAGGACGCGCTGCCCAACCAGGGAGTCAAGCGCGGTGACGTGGTGCGCTGCGTGGTCGTCCGAACGGCTAAAGAGAAGCGGCGGCCCGACGGGAGCTACATCCGCTTCGATGACAACGCAGTCGTCTTGATCGACGACAAGCGAAACCCGCGGGGAACGCGAGTGTTTGGTCCAGTTGCGCGTGAGCTCAGAGAGAAGAAGTTCATGAAGATCATCTCTCTCGCACCGGAGGTTTTGTAATGGCCCGTATTCGAAAAGGCGATCGTGTGCATGTGCTGACCGGTAAGGACTCCGGAAAGCAAGGACGAGTTATCGCGGTTTACCCCGGCAAGGACAAGCTTCTGGTCGAGGGAGTCAACCGCGTGAAGCGCCACGAGCGCATCCGGCCTGCCAAAGGCAGACGCGGAGGGCAGGAGGGCGGCATCGTCACTAAGGAGCTTCCCGTACAGATGTCGAACGTGACCCTGGTGTGCGGAAGCTGCGGGCCGACGCGCGTGGGAGTGCGAGTCGAGGACGACGGGACAAAGGTACGAATCTGCAAGAAATGTGAGTCGGATCTATGAACGTAGCTACCAAACAACCACCGCGCCTCAGGCAGCGGTACAACGATGAGGTGAGGGCTCAGCTCGCTGAGCAGCTGGGCCTGAACGTCATGGCCGTTCCGACCTTCGAGAAGATCGTTCTCAACATGGGGGCCGGAGATTCCGTCGCGGACTCCAAGCTCCTCGACGGAGCCGTAGAGGATCTCACGGTCATAACCGGGCAGAAGCCGGTGGTGACCAAGGCCAGGAAGTCCATCGCGGCCTTCAAGCTGCGCGAAGGCATGTCGATTGGAGTCAAGGTAACCTTGCGGGGAGACCGGATGTGGGAGTTTCTCGACCGGCTCATTACCCTGGCGATACCAAGGATTCGCGACTTCCGTGGGCTGTCTCCCAAGGGGTTCGACGGCCGGGGGAACTACACGTTCGGTGTTACCGACCAAACGATCTTTCCGGAGATCGATTACGACAAGATCATGAAGGTGCGTGGGATGGACATCACTCTGGTGACCACCGCAAAGACGGATGAGCTTGGCAGGGCGCTTCTGGATGCATTTGGCTTTCCATTCAAGCGCCCGGGCCAGGAGGGATAAGGAAGAGATGCCGGAAAAGGCAAGGATCGAAGAAGTAAAGAGAACGCCGAAGTTCAAGGTGCGCGGGTACTTCCGCTGCCGCCGATGCGGGCGCGCCCGCTCTTACATGCGCAAATTCGGGATGTGCCGGATCTGCGTCAGGCAGCTTGCTCACCGCGGCGAACTTCCCGGTATTACGAAATCGAGCTGGTAGCCATGACGATGACCGATCCGATCGCCGACATGCTGACCCGGATTCGCAATGCGAACACGGCGTCTCACGACACAGTCGAAATTCCCGCCTCCAAGCTGAAGCTCGAGATTGCGCGGATTCTCAAGGACGAGGGCTACATCGAAAACTTTGAGAAGGTCGACGGAGCCAAAGGACCTTTGATCCGAATCGAGCTTAGATACGGCGACGACCGCTCCAAGACGATTCACGGTGTAACAAGGGTTTCGAAACCCGGCCTCCGCGTCTATGCGAGGTCCGGCAAGCTTCCCAAGGTTCTGGGCGGCATGGGTACGGCCATCGTTTCCACCTCGTCGGGTTTGATGACCGGCAAGCAAGCGGCAAGGAAGAAGCTGGGCGGCGAAGTAATCGCCCACGTTTGGTAGGAGCTTTTTAGATGAGCAGAATCGGACGAGCGCCCATACCTGTTCCAAGTGGCGTCGAGGTGACACTCGAGCCCGGGTTCGCGCGCGTCAAAGGACCCAAGGGCACACTCGAGCGCACTCTCCCTCGGGCAATGAAGGTTGAACGTCAGGGAGATGAGATTCTGGTCACAAGGCCCAGCGATGATGGTCCTCACCGGTCGCTGCATGGGCTGACTCGCACTTTGATCGCCAACATGATCCAGGGCGTGACCGAAGGCTTCTCTAAGAATCTGGAGATCCACGGAGTTGGTTATCGCGCTGCCGCCAAGGGCAACGGGCTCGAGATTCAAGTGGGGTACTCGCACCCGGTCGAGTACCCGGCCCCCGAGGGAATCACCTTCGAAGTTTCAACTCCGACCCGCATCACAGTGCGCGGGGCAGACAAGGAAATGGTCGGTCAGGTTGCAGCCGAGATCAGGTCCGTGCGCAAGCCGGACCCGTACAAGCAAAAGGGCATCCGGTACGAAGGCGAGTACATTCGTAAGAAAGCAGGGAAGACGGCCAAGTGAAAAGCTCATCAGCGCAGCGTGCCAGGCGCCATCGCCGGGTTCGCAAGAAGGTGTTTGGGGTTGCCGAACGGCCGCGTCTTGCGGTGTTCAAGAGCAACAAGCATCTTTACGCGCAGCTGATCGACGATTCGCAGGGCAAGACGATCGCCTCCGCCTCAACGACAGAGAGCGATCTGCGGGCCGCCGGTGACACCGCTAAGGCTGCTACCGAGGTCGGCAAGCTCATAGCGACAAGAGCAAAAGAGAAGGGCATCGAGGCGGTTGTGTTCGACCGGGGCGGATTTCGATTCCACGGAGCAGTGCGGGCCCTGGCCGATGGTGCCAGGGACGAAGGATTGAGGTTCTAATGGCTCAAGAATTTAGAGGCGGAGGCAACAGGCCCGGCGGCGGAAACCGCAGGGGCGGACCGGGTCGTGGCCAGGGGCGAGGGCCTCGGGACGACGAGAACCGCGGTGGCTTTATCGAGCGAACCATCGGCAGGCCCCGGAGAGTCGCCAAGGTCGTCAAGGGAGGACGCAGGTTCTCATTCAGCGCGCTCGGTGTCGTCGGTGACGGCAGCGGCAGAGTTGGCGTCGGCCAGGGCAAGTCCCGCGAGGTCCCATCTGCAATTCAGAAGGCTTATGAGAATGCAAGGCGAGAGATGTTCTCGGTTCCGCTCGTCGGCACCACGATCCCTCACCAGGTGACCGGAGAGTCCTCCGGCGCGGTCGTTCTGCTGAAGCCGGCGTCACCCGGAACTGGAGTCATCGCTGGAGGTCCCGTCCGTGCAGTCCTGGAGGCCGCGGGAATCAAGGACATCCTGTCGAAGTCACTCGGGTCGTCCAATGCAATCAACATCGTTCACGCCACAATCGACGGGCTCCGACACCTGGAAAGGCCGGAGGACGTTGCAACGCGGCGCAAGAAAGATGTCACCGAGGTCGCACCGCGCTATTTGCTGGAGCCTGCGGCGCCACGCGGAACTGGACCCATAGAGGGCTGATGAGCAAGATTCGAATCACTCAGAAACGAAGCGCGGTGTCCCGGAAGGCCGATCAGGGAAGAACCTTGCGCGCCCTAGGACTCAAGCGCATCCACGATTCTGTGGAGCATGAGGACAGGCCCGAGATTCTTGGAATGATTCGCAAGGTCAGGCACCTTGTTGAAGTTCAAGAGTTGGAGGAGGCGAGATGAAGCTACACGAACTTGCTCCGGCCCCCGGATCCAAGAAGGACGCGGTTCGCATTGGTCGCGGCAGAGCAGGACGGCGCGGAAAGACCGCCGGTCGCGGCCAGAAGGGCGCAAAGGCGAGATCCAACATTCCTCCCGGTTACGAGGGTGGGCAGATGCCCATCCACATGCGTCTGCCGAAGCTCCCCGGCTTCAAGAACTTCGGAAGGGTCGAGTACACGGTCGTAAACGTCGGCGATCTCGCGCGGTTCGAAGCCGGCTCCGAGGTGGATGCAGATGAGCTGCGCTCTCGCGGAATGGTCAAGAAGAGTGGTTTGGTGAAAGTTCTGGGGACCGGGGAGCTGCCGCACGGCCTCAAAGTGAAGGCTCATGCTTTTAGTGCATCTGCGCGCGCCAAGATCGAGGCCGCGGGCGGATCAGTCGAGCTCATAGAAAGATAAGGCTGGGCCATGCTGGCGGCCTTCGTAAACGCATTCAAGGTCCCAGATCTTCGCAAGAAGATCTTCTTCACCGTCTTCATCATCTTCATCTATCGGGTCGGCTCGCAGATTCCGGCCCCCGGAGTCGACGTTCAGAAAGCGCTCAGCACATCGAGAGCATCAGGCGGAGTGCTTGGCCTTCTAAACCTTTTCTCGGGCTCGGCCCTTGGAAGGCTGGCGGTGTTCGCATTGGGGATCCTGCCCTACATCAACGCCAGCATCATGATGCAGTTGCTAACAGTTGTTATCCCGAAGCTGGAGCAGTGGCAAAAAGAGGGTGAGACGGGCACCAAGAAGATCAATCAGTGGACTCGTTACCTCACCGTCATCCTTGCCCTCGTTCAGTCGACCAGCTTCGCATTCCTGTTTCACCGCGGGGGCCTTCGCGACGCGAACAACAACCCGATCGACCTCATCCCGAACTTCACACCGGCGCGAGTTGCTCTGATTGTCCTCACTCTTACTGCCGGAACTGCTCTGGTGATGTGGTTCGGGGAACTGATTACTCAGCGGGGTATTGGAAACGGAATGTCGATCCTGATTTTCGCCTCGATCGTGTCGTCGCTTCCGTTCGAGGCCGGAAGCATTCAGGCGCAGAGAGGATGGGGATGGTTCACCGTGATTCTTGCGCTGGCGGTACTGATCATTGTGGCGATCGTGATCATCGAACAAGGTCAGCGCCGAATCCCGATCCAGTATGCGAAGCGGCAGGTAGGCCGCAGAGTATACGGAGGCAGCTCGACCTACATCCCGCTGAAGATCAATCAGGCGGGAGTTATCCCCATCATCTTTGCGTCAGCACTGCTGTTGTTCCCCGCTCAGTTGGCAACTGTGATTCCCTGGGATCCGCTCAAGAACTGGATCGAGAAATATCTTGGGAATCCAGCATCGATCGTGTACATCATTTTGTACGGGCTCTTAATCGTCGCGTTCGCGTACTTCTATACGGCCATCACCTTCAACCCGATTGACGTGGCTGACAACATGAAGAAATACGGCGGATACGTTCCCGGCATCAGGCCGGGCCGGGCCACGGCGGATCACCTCGATTACATCCTTACGCGGATCACTCTGCCCGGAGCGCTGTTCATTGCGGCTATCGCGCTTTTGCCTTCAATCGCGCTCGCTACTCTTCAGATTCAGCAACTTCCATTCGGTGGTACGTCCATCCTTATTACCGTCGGCGTCGCGCTGGAGATTATGAAGACGCTGGAGTCCCAGCTGATGATGCGCCACTACGAAGGCTTCCTTGGTTAGTGGGCCACTAGTGGACCTCTCCGCCCGCAGATGAGACTCATCTTTCTCGGCCCCCCGGGGGCCGGAAAGGGAACTCAGGCTGTGCGCCTAGAGGCGCATTTCCAGATTCCTCAGATAGCGACCGGCGACATGCTTCGGCATGCGGTGCTCGAGGGGACCCCCCTCGGTCTCAAGGCGAAGGAGTACATGGATCGCGGGGACCTGGTTCCCGACGATGTCACGGACGCTCTTGTGGCCGAACGTCTTGGCATGAATGACGCGGAGAAGGGGTTCATTCTCGACGGCTACCCTCGCAACGTTCATCAGGCCCAATTTCTCGATGACATGCTCGAGGAGCAGGGGGCCCGGCTTGATCGGGTGATCCGCTTCGAGGTGGAGGAGTCGGAGATCATTGCAAGACTCTCAGGGCGCCGGATCTGCGGAGTGTGCGACTCGGTGTACCACATCGTTGCCAAGCCACCCAAAGTGGACGGGATTTGCGATCTGGATGGCGCGACACTTCTTCAGAGAAAGGACGACAGCGAGGACACCATCAGGCATCGCTTCGAGGTCTACCACGAGCAGACTTCGCCGCTCGTGCAGTTTTACGAGCTGCAAGGCTTGCTGACCCACATCAACGCAATGGCCACCGCAGACGAGGTGTTCCAAAAGCTGATGGCGGTTGCGGAAGGTTCACGTTGATCATCAAGAAGACTCCCGAGCAGATCGAAAAGATGCACAGGGCGGGGCGTGTGCTGGCTGAGGTCATCGAGGACCTCAAGGATGCCGTGAAGCCGGGCGCGCGGCTTTCCGACATCGACGCCCTGGCGGAGCGGTCGATTCGGCTGCGCGGGGCCGTCCCTTCCTTTCTGGGCTACCGCGGCTTTCCAGCGAGCATCTGCGCTTCGGTGAATGAAGAGATAGTCCACGGCATACCAGGCCCGCGGGTTCTCGAAGAGGGCGACATCCTCTCCGCCGACTTCGGCTTGATCCTGGACGAGTGGCATGCCGACAGCGCATACACCTATCCCGTGGGTGAGATCGACGAGCGATCGGCTCACCTGTTGGAGACTACGAAGCGCGCTCTTGATGCGGCGATAGAGCAGTGCTACCCCGGAAAGCGAATCGGCGACATCGGCAGCGCTGTTGAGGCTGTCGTTAACGAGGCCGGGTTCTCGGTAGTGCGCGAGTACGCCGGGCACGGAATTGGAAGAAGCCTGCATGAGGATCCCCAGGTGCTGAACTACGGGTCGCCTGGGCGGGGTCCGCTGCTCGAGCCGGGCTGGGTTCTTGCCATAGAGCCGATGGTGAACGCGGGGGCATGGCAGACCAGAATTCTCGACGACGGCTGGACCGTTGTAACTGCGGACGGTTCCGTCTCCGCGCACTTCGAGCACACGGTTGCGATAACCGAAGAGGGGCCTTTGGTGCTGACGGCACCGGCCCGGGTACCGGCTTAAGCCTTTCGGGGTGCCCCCAAGACGCGTCAAGCTTCTCGACGAGCTCGTAAGAACCAGACCCGACATCCAGGACCCGCTCAACCAAATCACCGAAGGCCGGGTGACGGTCGACGGAGCCTTCGTGACAAACCCGAGCTCACTTGTCATTCCGGGCAGTGCGATCACGATCAAAGATCCGAAACCGCTGAGGGGAGAAGCAAAGCTCCGGTTTGCGCTGGAGCATTTCTCGATCGATGTGTCGGGCGGGACCGCCCTCGACGCCGGTGCCGCGGCGGGAGGCTTTACGAAGGTCCTGCTGGAGAAGGGGGCCGCGAAGGTCTACGCAGTAGACACAGGCCACGGCCAGCTAATCGGCTCCCTTCGCCAGGACCCCCGAGTGGTGAACCTGGAAGGAGTGAACCTGGGGGGCCTCAACCCGAAGCTGGTGCTCGATCCGCTCGAGGTGATCACCCTCGACCTGTCCTATCTGTCCCTTGCGAAGGCGGTCAGAGAGCTGAAGAAAGTCCACCTCGCACCTGGCTGTCACCTGGTAGCTCTGGTCAAGCCAATGTTCGAGCTCTCTCTCTCGGCCCCTCCCGAAGATCAAGAGTCATTGGACAGGGCCGCGGACCTGGCCGGCGCAGCGGCAGCAGCAGATGGCTGGGAAATCAAAGGATTCGTACCCTCGCCGGTGACGGGAACGCGAGGAGCAAAAGAAGTTCTTATGCACGCCACCCACTGATGAGACTGACCCGAGGAGCAGAAGCTACTGGCGTCTACCTAGTCCAGCTTATGACCCGTATACGGACCTGTGCTGGACTAGGTCCAGGTCCCCTTCCTGTCGCGAAGCTCAACGCGAGCAAGGTAGGGCGGCGGAGTCAGACCGGCAGGGCGACTCTGTCCGTACGAAGATGCTGGTCGATAGGCGGCCCGAGGACAGGGCCGCCAGGGTGTCGCCAGGACGGGCTGGGCTCCGCCGCCCGGACCCAGGCGCCCCTTTATGGGGGCTGAGCCAAGCGCAGCCAGGCACATCGGTGGTATATTTCCTCGTTCGCCTTTGCCGTCCGTTTCTACGCGCTCGGCCATGTTTTCAGGCGACGATCGAGGTGGATTCAGCCCTTCCGAGAAGATTTTGGGGCCCTTCTGCCTGCATGTCTGGAACAGGCCGAGTGAAAGAGGAGCATGGCGGAGAAAAACAAGTCGGGTAAAGAGGAGTCGATAGAGGTCGAAGGGACCGTCATCGAGCCTCTGCCCAACGCAGTTTTCCGGGTTGAGATTCCGGGCGGGCACAAGGTGCTTGCCCACATCGGTGGCAAGATGCGGATGAACTACATCAAGGTCCTGCCGGGCGACCGGGTGCTTGTGGAACTTTCGCCGTACGACCTCACCAGAGGCAGAATCATTTTCAGGTATCGATAGGGAGATTTGAAGTGAAGGTCAGACCAAGCGTGAAGAAGATGTGCGACAAGTGCAAGGTCGTGCGCAGGCGCGGACGCGTCATCGTGATCTGCTCGAATCCGCGTCACAAGCAGAGGCAGGGTTAATGGCGAGAATTGCGGGAGTAGACCTTCCAAGGGACAAGCAGGTCGGCATTGCCCTCACTTACATCTTCGGGGTCGGGCGCACCCGGGCCCTCGAGATCGCCAAGGCCACCATGGTCGACCCGATAACGAAAGTCCGGGATCTTTCTGAGGACGAGGTTGTGAAGCTGAGGGGCTACATCGACTCCAACCTCAAGGTCGAAGGTGACCTTCGCCGTGACGACTCACAGAACATAAAGCGCAAAGTCGAGATCCAGTGTTATCAGGGAATTCGTCACCGCCGCGGACTTCCGGTCCACGGGCAGCGCACGCACACCAACGCGAGAACGCGCAAGGGCCCTAAAAAGACCGTCGGCGTGAAGAGAAAGAAGGCGATCTAGTGCCCAAGCAGAAGAAGCAGAAGAAGCGCGAGAAGAAGAACATCGTTCACGGGCACGCCCACATCAAGTCCACGTTCAACAACACGATCATCGCCATCACAGATCCAGAGGGCAACGGTCTTGCATGGGCTTCGGCCGGAAACGTTGGCTTCAAGGGCTCGCGTAAGTCGACTCCATTTGCAGCCCAGCTCGCCGCCGAGGCGGCCAGCAAGCGCGCGCAGGAGCATGGTGTTCGCAAGGTCGACGTCTTCGTAAAGGGTCCGGGTTCTGGCCGTGAGACGGCCATCCGCTCCCTTCAGGCATCGGGTTTGGAGATCATTGGAATCCAGGATGTAACTCCGGTCCCGCACAACGGCTGCAGGCCGCGCAAGAGGCGGAGGGTCTAACTCATGGCGAACCAGAGTCCTCCGGTCTGCCGGATCTGCCGCAGGGAAGGAATGAAGCTGTTCCTCAAAGGAACGCGCTGTGAAACTCCGAAGTGTGCAATTGAGCGCAGGCCTTACCCACCAGGTGAGCACGGCCGGCGCAGGCCACGCGAGACCGAGTACTCGCTTCAGCTCAGAGAGAAGCAGAAGACCAGACGAATTTACGGAGTTCTGGAAAAGCAGTTCCGCCGCTACTACAAGGAGGCGGCTGCAGCCAAGGGTGTTACCGGTACGCGACTTCTGCAGCTTCTGGAGATGCGGCTGGACAACGTGGTCTACCGAGGCGGTCTTGCAATGAGCCGCGCGCAGGCCCGCCAGTTCGTGAACCATGGCCACTTCCTGGTCAATAGCAAGAAGGTCGATATCCCGTCCTACCGGCTGAAGGCCGGAGACGTGGTGGAAGTCAAGCAGCGCTCACGTTCCGTGGGTCGCATCGTTGAAGCAGCAGCGTACGCCGGGGGCCGGACCATTCCGGACTGGCTGCGTCTCGAGCAAGGAGACCTGCGCATAACAGCAGTAGAAGAGCCAAGCCGCGACATGATCGATGTCCCGGTCCAAGAGCAGATGATCGTCGAGCTCTACAGCAAGTAAGTTCCCGAGGGAAGGAAACTTCATGGAATCCAGTCTTTTAATAGTTCACCGTCCGCAGATCAGCGTCGAAGGCGGCGACGAGGGCGATACCGCCAAGGTAACAATCGAACCGCTCGAGCCGGGGTTTGGTTACACCCTGGGTAACTCGCTTCGCCGGACGCTTCTGTCGTCAATCCCAGGTGCTGCGGTGACGACTCTTCGCATCGAAGGTATCCAGCACGAGTTCTCCACGATTCCGGGCGTTAAGGAAGACGTGACGGACATCATCCTTAACATCAAGGAGCTCGTGCTCCGATCGGAGTCGGACGAGCCGGTGACGATGCGCATCAGTGTCAACGGTCCAAAGGACGTTACGGGAGCAGATATCGAGGCTCCTGCGGAGATCGAGGTTCTCAACCCCGGTCAGCTGATCTGCACGCTGAACAAGCGTGGTCGTCTTGATATCGAGCTGACCGTCGAAAAAGGCCGTGGATATGTCAACGCGGAGGGCAACAAGCCGGAGGGCGCGCCAATCGGCATCATTCCGATCGACTCGATCTTCTCGCCAATCCGCAGGGTTACCTACTCGGTAGAGCCCACACGTGTCGAGCAGAAGACAGACTACGACCGCCTGATAGTGGAGCTCGAAACGGACGGAAGCATCACTCCCAACGAGGCCCTTTCCGCAGCGGGACGGACGCTTGTCGAGCTTCTTCAGCTCTTTGCGGATCTGGGTGAAGGACCCGGCCTTCAGCTTGGCCCGGAGCCCGGCGCCGATGCCGGTGCCACCGCCCTTCAAATGCCGATCGAAGACATGGACTTCTCCGTTCGTTCCTACAACTGTCTGAAGCGTGAGGGCGTAACAAACGTCGGTCAGCTCGTCGAGAAGACGGAAGAGGACTTGCTCGACGTTCGCAACTTCGGTCAGAAGTCCATCGACGAGGTGAAGCAGAAGCTCGCCGAGATGGGGCTGTCGCTTCGCCAGAAGGAATGGATGTAATTGCCCAAGCCCACCAAAGGTCCAAGGCTCGGAGCCGGTCCTCAGCATCAGAAGATGATGCTGGGAGGCCTGGCCGCGTCTCTCATCCGAGAGGAGCGCATTCGTACGACGGAGACGAAGGCGAAGCGCATGAGGCCGGTTGCCGAAAAGCTCGTGACTCTCGGGAAGTCAGGGACCGTTCACGCCCGTCGACAGGCTTTGTCGCTGATTGAAGATAGAGACGTGGTTCACAAGCTCTTCGCAGAGGTTGCGCCGCGGTTCGGTGACCGCAACGGTGGCTACACCCGGATAGTCAAGCTCGGTCCCCGCAAAGGCGATGCAGCTCCCATGGCGATCATCGAGTTCGTAGAGGGAGAGGCCCCCGCCAAGAAAGAGTCTGACCAGGAACAGAAGCGTGGTCGCTTGTCGCGCCGACGCAAGCCGGCCAAGCCGGCCGATACGAAGCAGGAAAAGCAGCCTCGCCGGAAAAAGGGACGTGAGGAGCCTGCAGCCGAGGCTGGCCCGGAAGAGTCCGAGGATGAGGTTTCCCCGAGCGCATCCGACCCCACTCGCGACGAGGTCGCTGAGCCGCCAGCGTCAGGACCCAAAGACACTCAGCCGCCGGTACCAGGTAAGCCCAAGGCGGATACTGATCTCCCGGCGCCGGAAAAGTCGTCCGACGACGGTCCCGGCAACTAAGGCACGCGCCATGGCCGTTTACCGTTTCGTCGTGGCGTATGACGGCGCCCCATTTCATGGCTTTCAGCGTCAGCCGGGCCTTCCCACGGTCCAGGGAGCCATCGAGGAAGCTCTAGAGAAGCTGTTTGGCGAGGAGATTCGAACCTCAGTCGCGGGAAGAACGGATGCGGGAGTTCACGCCCTGGCGCAGGTTGTTTCTTTCGCAGCTCGTGAAGGCAAGGATCCCGCAGAGCTTCAGCGAAAGCTGAACTCGATGTGTGGTCCTGCCATCGCGGTGGTGGCGGCAGACGTAGCCCCGGATGGGTTCGATGCCCGCTTTTCCGCCCTGAGTCGCACGTACGAATACGGCATTTTCACCCGCGACGTTCACGACCCGTTTTCGCGCCACACGACATGGCATTTCCCTGAGCCTCTCGACGAGAAGATCATGGGTAAAGCAGCGCAGGCCTTGATCGGGGAGCACTCCTTCGCGTCGTTTGGCCGGGTCGAAGATGGCCAAAGTCCGACGCGCCGCATCGAGATGCTCACGGTAGAGCGAAACGGTGACCTGATCGTCATCCGCGTTACGGCGAACTCTTTTCTCCAGCAGATGGTTCGCTCGATCGTAGGAACCCTTGTTGCGGTGGGCACCGGAAAGATCGATCCGGACGACATCGAAGGGATCATCGAGGCCAAGGACAGGTCCGCAGCCGGATCCGTGGCACCGCCTCACGGCCTCTTCCTTGTCTCAGTCAGCTACCCTGAGGAGCTGGCAATACCCAACTTCGAGGAGCATTGATGAAGGATTCACAAAAGACCTATTCGACTAAGGCCTCGGAAATTACCCGGGACTGGTGGATTGTCGACGCGGACGGCCAGGTTCTGGGCCGGCTCGCAGCAGAAGTTGCCAAGGTGCTTCGTGGTAAGCACAAGCCCACGTACGCGCCTCATCTCGACACCGGTGACCATGTCGTTGTGATCAACGCGTCCAAAGTCCGGCTGACTGGGAACAAGCTCGAGCAGAAGGTGTGGCATCGCCACTCTGGATACCCGGGAGGCCTTCGCACGATCGGCTACGACAGGCTTCTGGAAACAAGGCCCGACCTTGCCGTTGAGAAGGCCGTGCGAGGAATGCTTCCCCGGAACCGCCTTGGCAGAGCAATGGTCAAAAAGCTCAAGGTCTACGCCGGCGACCAACATCCACACGAGGCTCAGCAACCAAAGAGCCTCGAATTGAAAGCGAGAAATAACAATGGCTAAGTCAGTCGAGCTAACGCGTGCTACAGGAAGGCGCAAGGAAGCCGTCGCCAGAGTCAGGCTGATGGCAGGCGAAGGAAAGTTCGTTATCAACGGCGACCGGAACCTGGAGGATTACTTCCCCAACCTCGCTACGCGGCGTGTCATCCTCGAGCCTTTGAAGCTCGTCGAACGAGAGAAGGCCTACGACGTGTTTGCGCGCATCGAGGGCGGCGGAGTTACCGGTCAGGCCGGAGCATTGCGACATGGAATTGCACGCGCATTGATCGAGTTGGACCCTGACCTAAGGCCTGCGCTCAAGAAGGCCGGCTATCTGACACGTGATGCACGGGTCAAGGAACGACGCAAGTACGGTCT
>DATLOJ010000014.1:0-7849 GCA_035536315.1 Actinomycetota bacterium
TCCCTGCGTAGCGGTAGGAGAGGTAGCCGGCCCCCGCGTGCTCGGGGTAGCTTTTGATGCAAGAAGAGCTCGCGGCCTGCCGGCAACCGGAATAGAAGCTTCCGACTACCTGATCATCGCGAGCATGACGTTCATCCTAGGCTGGGCCTTCCTCCGCAGGAGCCAACTACAGCCAATCACCTAACCCCCTTGTAGCGAAGCAACGCAACAAGGAAGGGCGGAAGAGCAAGACCGAAAGGTCGCCTCGCGCGTTCCCTATTTTTTTCGTCGCGAAGCTCAACGCGAGCAAGGTAGGGCGGCGGAGTCAGACCGAAGGGGGACTTTGCGCTTCCCTATACTTTTTCCGTCGCGAAGCTCATCGCGAGCAAGGTAGGGCGGCGGAGTCAGACCGGCAGGGCGACTCTGTGGTCCCCTATTTTGTTTTGTCGCGAAGCTCAGTGCGAACGAGACCAGGACGGCGGGGGCGGCGGCCCGGAAAGGCGAGTCTAAGCGTACCGACGGGCCGGACACAGCGGCGGCCGGAGCGCAGCGCCGCCAGGTTCGAGCCAGGGAGGGTTGGTGGCCCCGCCGGCCGATCCCACGTGCCCCTTTATGGGGAGCTGAGCTAGTCCAGGTCTCCTACTTCTATCCGGCGCAGGCGTTTGGCCCTCACCAGGTCTTCTTCCGGGACTGCTGACTGTTCCGGCTCGTTCAGGACTTTGGCGAGAACGCCGGTCAGGTCTCTTTGGGAGATGAGGCCCACGACCTTGTCTCCGTCGACGACGGGAAGGTGGCGGATCCACTTGGCGGCCATGATCCCGGCCGCTTCTCGCAAGGTTGTGTCGGGCGTTACCGAGATGATCTCGGTGCTCATGAAGTCCTTCAGGTGGGCCTGTGACGGGTCCTGACCCGCGGCGATTGCCTTGAGCAGATCTCTCTCGGTGAAGATCCCGAGCAGGTTCTGGCCGTCCATTATCAGCAGGGAACCCGTCTGCTGACCGCGCATGATGGAGGCGGCGTCGGCGAGTGTGTCGTCGGCCGCATCCGAGACGACGGCCTTCGTCATGACGTCGGAAACCTTCACGGATGCAGTCTAGTGGGTCTCCGCAGAAGTACGTCGAGCACCGAGAGGGTACAGGCGCCCCGAGTGCAAGGCGCGAGGAGGGCGCATACGCGTGCCGTCTGCAACCGATCGAGGAACGCAGCAATCGGGGATGGATGTGTCCTCGAATGCCGGCGTAATTTTGGGGAGACCCACTTGGTCTGGTCCCATTTCCAGAAAAGGGCTCTGAATCAATGACGACCGCCTCGTGCGGTGGCAGAATCCTGTTGGTTCGACCCTTCTCGATTCATGGGAGGGAAAGTTGGCAACAGCAAGAAATCGTGATCGCACGGCGAGAGCCTCCAAGGCTCAGATCGGGTCTCTAAAGCGGCGTGTTCAGACGGCCGGAAAGCAACTGGAGCAAGAGCAGGAGGAATCGGTCTTGAGCCTCGCACGTGCGCTGGGGGAGATCAACGAAGGCGAGGCGACTGCCTACCTGGATTCGCGTCTTGCGGCGGCCGAACGTGAGATCGAGCGTCTCACTGAGGAGCGCGAAGAGATGAGCGCCGCGCTGGACAGTGAGATGAATCTAATGAAAGTCCGGATGCAGGCCGCTCTCGAGGCCGTTGGCGTGGGCCCTAATCCCGAAGAGCAGGGAACAATGGCCGACGAAATCAGAGCATCGATTGTCGCCGACGTTCAAGAGACTCTTTCAAGAGCGGGCGATCACTTCACCAAGCGGTTTGCCGAGCTCGAGGATCGCTGGACGAAGACCATGGTCGATATGACATCCGGTGTGGATGCTCTGCTGAAGCGAATGGCCGTGCTGGAGCGCGGGCTCAGTGAGAGAGCGGAGGCTACCGACCATTTCGGAAGGCTCGAACGCTCACTGGCTCAAGTCGAGTCGCGGCTAGCAGAGGTCGAGGTCAGACCGGCAACGGCCGGTGACCAGAAACAGCTCGACGACGTGAAGGCCTGGCTTAACAAGATTCAGGTTGCCGTCGAGTTGCTGGCCGGGCTGGTGAACAAGAAATCTGGAAATGATCCCGGAAGGTACCTGACCCGGATGGAAGCACTCGAGCGGACCGTAGGTCACCTTGTGAGCTGGAGCGAGCTTCATTCACCGAGCCTGACGGAGATCCAGGGGTCCATCGATAAAGTGTTGAGGTCGGTTAGCAGCCTCGAGTCGCAGACAAAGAACATGGCTCGCCGTGATCAAGTTCAGAACCTCGAGACCGAGGTCGCTGCACTCCCGGGCGTCGGCCTTCGGATGCAAGCCATCGAGGCCCGGCTCGACAAGACCGAGGGGCCGTTGGCGGCCATGACGAGCCAGATCTATACGAAGTTGTCTGAGCTGCTCGAGCGGATGGAAGCTCTCGAAGTCAGGGCCGCATTCGCCACGGACATCCTTCCCCAGAGACGCCGGCGCTAGCGGGCGGCTCTGCTTTGCTTGAAGTGCCGTTTACGTAAGACCTCTGCAAGGGTTCCTACGGGCTCGACTTTCACCCTCTCGAGATTCAGCCAACCGGCCATCGCCGACAGCTCCTCAGCCAGAGGGGCTGCGACTTTGCGAGGGTCCACTCCGGCCTCCGCATAGGCGCCACGTGCCCAAAGCGCCCCGTTTTGCCTGTCAGCCTTGAGATCGACTCGCGCAACGAGTTCGTTTTGCAGCATGAAAGGCAGGACGTAATAGCCGAACTCGCGCTTGGGGGCCGGCGTGTAGATCTCGATGCGGTAGCGCATACCGAACATGCGCTCGACCCTGGCCCGATCCCACACCATTGAGTCGAAGGGGCCGAGCAGGGCGGTGGCAACCGCTGGTGTGCCGGCCCGCCTCGGTGAGTAGGCGACCTCTTTCCAGCCTTCGACTCGAACGGGATTCAGCTGGCCCTCCTCCGCAAGTTCCTTCACGAACTGCTTGGTAGCTGTTTTGCTGAAACGAAAGTAATCGCCCAGGTCGTAGGCGGTACCTACGCCGAGCGCTGCGGCCGACTTGAGGAGCAGGCTCTTCCTGGCGTCGGCTTCTTTCGGGACGGGCAAGTCCAGGATCTTCTCGGGAATGACACGCTCGGTCAGGTCGTAAATGCGTTCGAAGTTCTTGCGATCGAAAGTTGTGACCCGGCCTCTTACGAATAGATATTCGAGGAAGCCTTTGGTTGCGGGCCACCCCCACCAAGGGCCGCTCCGTTCACCTCGCTCTGCAAAGCCTGATATCCCGAGCGGCCCCCGATCGCGGATCTCTTTCACTACCGCCTCGATTGCTTTCTTGTTCTCTCGCGCGAAAGCCTCGTACCTGTGGTGCGCGGGGGAGTCCATCTTCCATTTGAACAAGGGAAAGGACTCGATGGGCAGGAGCGAAGCCTCGTGGCCCCAGTACTCGAACATCTTGCGCTTGCGATACGCAATCGCATCGATCTCGTCGCGGCTGTACGGGCCGAGCCGCGAGAAAAACGGCAGGTAGTGGGCCCGGCTGAGCGCATTGACTGAGTCCAGCTGAACAACGCCGAGTCTTCTTGCCAGCTTCAAGATGTGCGCGGAGGAGACTTTTGAAGGACGCGGTCCGAATCCTTGCGCACCTGCTGCGAGCGCGCGGGCCTCGCTTATGGACAGTTCTTGCATGTGAGCGAACCTACAGGTTGCCCCGGCGCTCCTGCTCCCTTTCGATGGCCTCGAACAGGGCCTTGAAGTTGCCGACCCCGAATCCGCGAGCACCGTGACGTTCGATCACCTCGAAGAACATCGTGGGCCTGTCCTGAACGGGCTTGGTAAAGATCTGAAGCAGGTAACCATCGTCGTCCCTGTCCACGAGGATCCCTAGCCTCTGCAGATCGCTGTAGTCCTCGGTGATCTCACCCACACGCTCGAGGGCCTCTTCGTAATAGGTCCCAGGAACCCACAAAAAGTTCATGCCGCGCGCTCGTAAAGAGTCCACAGTCTTCACGATGTCGCCCGTCGCCAGCGCCATGTGTTGCACTCCAGGGGAGCCGTAGTACTCGAGGTACTCGTCGATCTGTGACTTGCGCTTGCCTTCGGCCGGCTCGTTGATTGGGAACTTGACCTTGCCGCTTCCGTCCACGCAGACCTTCGACATGAGTGCCGAGTATTCAGTGGAGATCGCTTCGTCGGTGAAATGAATCATCTCGGTCATGCCGAAGATGTCCTCGTAGAACTTGACCCATTTGTTCATGTCACCCAGATAGACGTTGCCGACGATGTGGTCGATCTGTTCGATCCCCACCTCGTCCGGTACCGAGTTCAATGATTTGAAGCCGGGGAAGTGCGCGCCTTTGTAATCGCTGCGGTCCACGAAGTAATGAAGAGTCTCGCCATAGGTGCGAATGGCCGACGTCCTTACGACTCCATCGTCGTCACCCGCCTCCGCAGGCGGGGCCGCGGACTCGGCCCCCCGCTTCGTGGCCTCCGTCCAGGCGGCTTGCGCATCGGGCACTCCTATCGCGACGACTTTCACGCCGTCACCATGCTTCTTGACATGTTCTGCAATCTCGCCGTCGGGTCCAAGGCCCCCGGTAATGACGAACCGCACATCGCCTTGCGCGAGCACGTAGGAGGTCCTGTCTCTCGAGCCTGTTTCCAGGCCCCGGTACGCGACGGGCGTGAAGCCCATTGCTTTGGTGAAGTAGTAAGCCGTTTGTTTGGCGTTTCCGACCCAGAGTTCAACGTGGTCGATTCCAATGAGTGGCATAAAGTCTTCGGTCACGGTCTCCTCCGGTTGCTTGGGCACTTGTGCACTAGATCTCTTTGAACTTTTCATACGGGTTTCGGCAGCTGCGGCAGTAACACGTCGCTCTGCATGCAGTCGGACCGAAGGGGCTCTCGAGAACGGTATCGCGAGACCCACAGAATGGACATGAGCCTGGGGACATCAACGTGAGACTGACGGCCCCCGGTCGCGATCTGGAGGGAGGAGCAAGACCGTAGTCCTCCAGTTTCGCAAGTCCCTCCTCGCTTATGCGGTCTGTCGTCCAGGGAGGGTCGAAGACGAACTTCACTTCGGCCATCGCGCCTGCGGCTCTGATCGCGTCCTCGATGTCCTCTCGTATGGCCTCGAGAGCAGGGCAACCAACGAACGTCGGAAGGCATGTCACGTGGACCACATTGTCGTCACCGACCTCGACGTCCTCGATGAGTCCCAGATCGACAATCGAGATCGCCGGAATTTCGGGGTCGCTCACTTCCCGCAGAAGTTCGTACACGCGGGCCAATGTGAGCTTGCGCGGGTTCTCGGGGACGGGGGGCCTCGTCCTGAGTTTCATCACCATGTCGCTTGAGGTTCCTCCCGGTAAGTCCTGGTCAAGTCGTCCCACAAATCCTGGAACTCTGCCGAGTGTTGTCCCAGCCTGCCTCCCGAACCGGGCAGAGGACCCTCGATTATCCAAAGTCCATCCTTTCTTTGGATGGCCGGCTTGGCGGCGGGCACGCTCTCGTCGGAGCTCGCATCTCCCATTAGCGCGCCGGAGGCGGTTGGAACAACCTCGCCGATTGGGGCGGGTGAGATGTTGAACGGCAGGCCTGCGTCTTCGATGCGCGAGCAGACCTCCTCCAGCCACACGTGCAGAAGCTCCATAGAGCTCGATGGCAAGAAGCCGGACCCGAGTGCTTCGCTCTCCAGTTGGTATGGCTCGAACAAGCCTGCGCTCTCCCCAAGCGCGTCACCAATGGCCGTCTCGAGCTGGGTTCGTCCTTCGACCGGCCCCGAAGCGAGCCGCCTCAGCCAGGCATCCGCATGCATCTCGTGATACCTCTCTTCGTTCAACAATTTGGCCGAAGCATCGGCGAGGGGTTTGAAGCTGCTGGACCGGAACGACTCCAGCCGAATCCTTTCGGCAACCTCGTAGAGGAAGTGCCGTGCAAGCGTGAAGGCCCAATCGCGATTCGGCCTTTCGCAGATGACAGCGTTCGTGTACTGGCCGGCCGTGCGGCCAAGAGCGATCATGTCGACCGAGGTTTGGTCGAGTTCGGCTATCAGCTGGTAGTAGAGATTCGCGTGCCCGATCTCGTCCTGCGCGATTGAGCTAAACGCGATGTCTTCCTCGATGTGGGGAGCCCACCCCGTCCACTCCGAGTGGCGATGGCCCATGATGAGCTCGTCGTCGGCAATGCCCAGCAATACGCTGCGCAGACTCGTCCGCTGCTCTTCTTTCAACTCGGAGACGCTTTGACTATTCATATTCGTCTCCGGCAGTGGACGCGGCCGAGCGTGGCGCGGGACCTGCTCCGGTCATGGCAGCGACCTTCGCTTTGGCGGCTTCACGTTTGCCGACCACCCCGCGATACGCCTCGGGGTACCGGTAGGACTTGTCGGTGATTTGGTCGAGCATGGATGGATCGCCAAGGTGATGGACATGTGAACGTTTGACGACCCACAGGTCCCTGCCCTCACGCCTTCTAAAGAAGCACTCCTTCGCGTAGGCGAGGGCCATGTGCGCATCGGGTGCCGTCACGCTTCCGACATGCACGAACGGGTCCTGATGACCCTTCTGCTGAAACACTTCCCACGTTTCCAACTAGTCGTCCGATCTACTTCGGCGAAGGGCCACTATGCCGCGTTCCACGCTGGTTCCGAAAGGGCCTCGCGCACCCAGCGGTGGTGATCCCAGACCTTGCGGCGCATCGATAGACGGATTTCCGTCGACGGCCCACGCCCCTTCACTACTTCCCAGAATGTCGCCCAGTCGATCTCGCCTGCGACCCAGTGGCCGGTGCCTTCATCGAAGTGAAGGCCCTCGTCTGGCAGCGTGAATCCAAGGTCCAGGATGCGGGGGACGTAATGGTCGAGAAACTCGGTGCGAAGCTCTTCGTTTGATTTCGATTTGATGTTCCATTTGAGAAGAACATCTTTGGCCGGGTTCGAAGGGGGGCCGAAGAAATGCATGATCGGTTCCCACCAGCGGTTGAGGCCGTCCTGAAACATCCACCTCTGCTTATCCGTGCCGTTGGCAAGCTCGAGCGTTATGTCCTCCCCATGACGAAGGTGCAGCTGCTCCTCGGAGCAGATCCGTTTCATGACTCGGGTGTAGGGAGCGTACGAACAGTCGAGCAGAGCTCTTTGGGTAACGAGGGCTGCGCCGTCGATTAGCCATCCGATGATCGCAACATCGCCCCAATGGGCGGTGGGGTAATGGAAAACGTTGTGAAACTTGGTGCGGCCGTTGATCAGGTCCTCGAACATCGAGTCCCTGCTCTTGCCGAGGTCCTCTGCAACACGGTAAAGCAGCTGCGCGTGACCAACCTCATCCTGCACCTTGGCGGTAAGCGACATCTTTCTGCGAAGACTGGGGGCCCGTGGGATCCACTCACGCTCCGGCAAAGCGCCCATGATTTCGGAGTTCGCGTGCATCTCGATGAACTTGAGGACCGCCATCCGGTACTCGTCGGGCATCCAATCGTTGGTCTCGATCTTGTCTCCTGCGTCGATGCGAGCTTTGAAGGCGGTTTCATTCTCCTCGTAAGTCATCGCTGATCTCCTGTCGATGTTGCGTTCGATCCGCGGAATCCTCCGAGGACCACCTTCGTAAACTCAGCCGCTATTTCCTCAGCAGTCATGGAGCCTTTCGGGTCGTACCATTGATACACCCAGTTCATAGTGGAAAGAAGTGCAAGCGACGCGATCTTGGGGTTGAGGTCCAGGGGGAATTCTCCCCACTCCACCCCTTCCTCTATCAGCTCCCGGACGAGCGCCTCGTACCTGTCCCTCTTTTTCTGGATGAGGGCCATACCCTCGGGTGAGAGGTGGCGCCAGTCGTTGAGGAAGACCGTCGCGGCATCCAGATGCTCGGCGACGGTCATGACGTGCCCGAGGATCGCTTT
>DATLOJ010000015.1:0-6043 GCA_035536315.1 Actinomycetota bacterium
GTCGCGCGGGACCTTCATCTTCCCTCCGGCCCCCTCGATGCGGCTGACCACGGACATGATCGAGTGGACTCTCCAGAGCGCTCCCAAGTGGAACCCCATCAACGTGTGCAGCTACCACCTTCAGGAGGCGGGGGCCGGGCCCGTGCTCGAGATTGCGTTCACTCTGGCAAATGCCGTCGCCGTGCTCGACGCCGTGAAGGAAGGGGGCAGGGTTTCACCGGAAGACTTCGCAGCATTGGTCGGACGAATTTCGTTCTTCTGCAACGCGGGGATCCGCATCGTCGAGGAGATGTGCAAGATCAGGGCGTTCGCCAGGCTGTGGGATCGCATCACACAGGATCGTTATGGAGTTGAGGACCCGAAGTTCCGCCGATTCCGGTACGGCGTGCAAGTGAACTCGCTTGGCCTTACCGCTCATCAGCCCGAGAACAACGTGTACCGGATCCTGCTGGAGATGCTCGCCGTGACCATGTCGAAGGACTCCCGGGCACGCGCCGTCCAGCTGCCCGCGTGGAACGAAGCCCTCGGACTTCCCCGCCCGTGGGACCAGCAGTGGTCGCTGCGGGCCCAGCAGATTGCAGCTCTCGAAACGGATCTCCTCGAGTACGAGGACATATTTGCCGGCTCGAAAGTTATCGATGCAAAGACCGAGCAGCTCGAAAGCGACGCGCTGAAGGAGATGCAGGTTGTTCTGGACAAAGGAGGCTCGCTCCAGTCGATCGACTACATGAAGGAGCGGCTCGTGAGCGCGCACGCGGAGCGTCAGCGGGCCATCGAGTCCGGCGATCAAACCGTGGTTGGAGTCAACGCCTATACGGAGTCCGAGCCTTCGTTGCTCGAGTCCTCATCCCAGGAGGCGGCGTACCAGGCAACCGATCCTGAGTCCGAGAACGAAGCGTTGCAGAACCTCGAGAGCTGGAGGAAAGGCAGAGACGCGAGAGAGGCCGAGCGATCGATCTCAGATCTGAAGAAAGCAGCAGAGGGAACCGAAAACCTGATGGAAGCGACGCTAAGGGCAGCCACCGCGGGAGTCACAACCGGTGAATGGGCGGGGGCCCTTCGCGAAGTCTTCGGCGAGTACCGCGCTCCAACCGGAATCTCCGGCGCGTCGGCCCCTTCCCAGGTTTCAACTCGCGACATAGACCGGGTGCGCGCGGACTTGAAGGCACTCGCCAAGGAGCTTTCGGTTAAAAGACTCCGGCTGCTCGTGGGGAAGCCGGGCCTCGATGGACACTCCAATGCCGCGGAGCAAGTCGCAGTACGCGCGAGAGACGTGGGCTTCGAAGTCATTTATCAAGGCATAAGGCTGACCCCGGCCGAGATTGCCAAAGCAGCAGCAGAGGAGGATGTGGACGCCATCGGAATCTCCATCCTTTCGGGCGGACACAACTTCCTGGTGAAAGAAGTTCTCGACCGGCTCGCGGAGCAAGGAATCGACCCGAAGAAAGTTCCGGTGATAGTGGGCGGGGTCATTCCAGATGAAGACGCCGCACGCCTCGAAAAGCAGGGAATCGCCAGAGTCTTTACACCTCGGGATTACAACCTGACCGAGGCCGTGGGAGAGATCGTCGAACTGATACGCAAAGCGAAGTCGGCGTAGCCACAGACTGGACCTAGTCCAGCTCAGGCTCTCCTGCGGGACCCCACCTGGACCTAGTCCAGCTCAGGCTCTCCGATGCGGCTTCGAAGCCCGCGGCCTCCTAGGCCCAGTTAGCCCTGCACCAATCCACAGTCATCGCCAGGCCGTCGTCCAATCCGACCGCCGGCTCCCATCCGAGGTTCTCTTTCACCGATGTGATGTCCGGGCAGCGCTGCTTTGGGTCGTCGACCGGAAGTTCCTCGAACACGATCTCCGATTCCGATCCGATCAGGTCCTTAACTCGTTTGGCGATGTCGAGAATCGTTACCTCATGCGGGTTGCCCAGGTTGAAGGGCCTGGCTGCCCCCTTGTAATCGAGCAGCCGAATGAATCCTTCGATGAGATCGGTGACATAGCAAAGGCTGCGGGTCTGCATTCCGTCCCCGTACACGGTTATCGGCTGGGCCTTCAGGGCTTGTGAGATGAAGTTGGGGACGGCTCTTCCGTCCTGCCGCGACATCCTCGGCCCGTAGGTGTTGAAGATCCGGACAAGCCTTATCGGAATTTGCCATTCACGGTGGTAAGCGAAAGTCATTGCCTCTGCGTACCTCTTGGCCTCGTCGTAGACGCCGCGGGGGCCGATAGTGTTCACGTTTCCCCAGTAGCCCTCCGGCTGCGGGTGCACTAGAGGATCTCCGTAGATCTCGGAGGTGGATGCCATGAAGAACGATGCACCTTTTGCCTTCGCCAGCCCAAGGCAGTTGTACGTTCCGTGGGCCCCCACTTTCAGAGTGTGAATCGGATGCTCCAGGTAATGAACGGGTGACGCCGGTGATGCGAGGTGCATCACCCAGTCGAGCTCGCCGTCGAACTCCACGAACTTGGTGACGTCACGCTCGTACGCGTCGAACCTCGGCTCGTTGCGCAGGTTTTCGAGGTTCTTTTCGTTGCCGGTGAGATATGTGTCGTAACAAACGACGTCGTGACCATCGCCGATCAGGCGTTCACACAGATGGGACCCGAGAAATCCGGCCCCCCCGGTGACGAGAAACCTCAAAGGTTGAGTGCGGGGCGGCCGGTCGGCAGATAGGTGAATCCTGCTTCAGCCACAGAAGGAGCGTGCAAGAGGTTTCGGGCGTCGACGATGACCGGCCGGTTCAGGATTCCTTTCAAGCGGACAAGATCGAGCTCCGCGAACTCCTGCCACTCGGTTCCAATCACCAGGCAGTCGGCGCCCTCTGCAGCCTCATATGGATCCAGGGCCGTCATCAGGCCGGGCAGAGCCTTGGCCGCTTCTTCGTTGGCCTGAGGGTCGTATCCGGTGACCTGCGCTCCCGCGGCCATCAGCTTTTGTGCGAGATATAGCGAAGGCGACTCTCTGACGTCGTCGGTTCCCGCTTTGAACGAAAGACCCAGCAACGCAATCTTTTTGCCCTCGAGGTTCCAAACGGCATCCTTGATCTTCTGGAAGGTGGCGTCGAGCGCGGCTGCATTGATCCGCATAACTTCCCCGAGCAGTCCAAAGTCGACGCCGAGTGTCGAAGCCTGCGCCTTGAAGGCAGCAACGTCCTTGGGGAAGCAGTAGCCGCCGTATCCGAGGCCCGCGTTCAAGAATGCATCGCCGATTCTCGGATCGGAGCCCATGATTTCCGCGATGCTGACCACGTCTGCACCGGAGGCCTCGCATATACGCGCTACGCCGTTGATGAATGAGATCTTCGTCGCGAGGAATGCGTTGCATGCATGTTTTGCAAGCTCTGCAGTTCGCAGGTCCGTTGCAAAGTAGCGGGCTCCCCTGTCGATCCAATGGGAGTAAACCTTGCGCATCACCTCATGCCCGAAAGGATCGTCGGAGCCGACAAGGATTCTCTCCGGCTCCAATGAATCAGGAACCGCGCTCCCTTCCCTCAGAAATTCGGGGTTGGAAACAAGAAAGAACTTGTGGTCGGAGATCTTCGCGAGCATCCCCGCAAGCCGGTCCCCCGTGTGAACGGGAACGGTCGACTTCTGCACGATTACCAGATCCGACGCTGCAGCTCTTCCCGCGGACTCTGCGGCTTTCTCGACCGCTATGAGATTGGCTTCGCCGTCCGGACGGGACGGCGTTCCGACACAGATGAATGCGACCTCGGCCCCCCTGATCGCCTCGGATGGATCGTCTGTGAAAGTGAGTGAACGCTGTCGCAAGACCTGGTCGAGAAGCTCCTGCAGGCCAGGCTCGAAGAATGGCGCTTTGCCATCACGAAGCAGCTGCATCTTTGCCTGATCGTCGTCGAGGCCGACGACCTCGTGACCGACTCTTGCCAGTGTGGCTGCGGTCACAAGACCGACGTGCCCAACCCCAATAACCGCGATTTTCATGAAACGACTCCCAATTGATTGTGTGTGCGCAGGAACTGCGCTCGTTTATGAATTGTAAGGGCAAGCAGCGGCAGACGCAGCGGGCCCCGTGGAATGTTCACTCCCAGCCTGGGTAGTAACCGTCTGAGTCCCTAAAGGAGTTCGTATGCCAAGGTCCACACCCAGATGAGGTTCCGCAAGAGCGCCCGGCTGGATTCCACCCAGGTCTCAGACCGGCGCGGGATGGGGGGCCCTGCCCTTATTGGAGGGGGCGGCGTCGTTGGCCTGATCTTCCTGGTCATCACGCTCTTGTCCGGGGGCAATCCCCTTGGCGGGACCGAAGGGATCAACCTCGGCGAGGAAGGGGCCAACCTCACCGCAGAGTGCAAGACCGGAAGCGACGCGAACCAGCGTCAGGACTGCCGCATCGTCGGCGTGATCAACAGCGTGCAGGCCTTTTGGGAGCAGGAACTACCGGACTACACAAAGGCTCAGACCGTCTTCTTCACTCAAGGGGTCAGCACCGGGTGCGGCAACGCCAGCTCCGCTGTCGGTCCTTTTTACTGCCCGCTCGATCGAAACATCTACATCGACCTTGGCTTCTACGATGACTTGCGTACGCGGTTCGGCGCGCGGGGTGGACCATTCGCCGAGGCTTACGTGATCGCACACGAATACGGGCACCACGTTCAAAACATCCTCGGAACCCTCGAGCGAGGGCAGGATGGAACAACCGGCCCCAGCAGCAGCGCTGTGCGCGTAGAGCTGATGGCCGACTGCTTCGCCGGCATGTGGGCCAAGGGAGCGGTCGATACCGGGTTCATCGAGGAGCTGACCGATGCGGACATCAGCGACGGGCTCGACGCTGCAGCGGCCGTCGGCGACGACCGAATTCAGGAGAAGGTGCAAGGCCGCGTCGATCCCGAATCGTGGACGCACGGATCCGCTAAGGCTCGCCAGCAGTGGTTCCGCCACGGATTCGAGTCGACGACCGTGCGCGAGTGCGACACCTTCGACTAGCCAACCGCTCACGATCCCCGCGCTAACCTCGACCTAGTCCAGACCAGGTCCGTATATGGGGCCTCACCTGGACTAGGTCGAGCTGGAGCTAACCTCCGCGGGACGACTCTGGGCCAGAACGCGCGGGCCACGATCGCTCGACCAAATCAACGATCTTGCGAGCCGCTTCAAGGTCGCCGGTGAGCTGAGCTTCGCCAACGATCGCAGCGTCGTACTCAACTCTGTGCCTGGTGCGGCGCATCCGATCGAAACCTCTGATGACATCCGTGACCCCTGCCCCGCGAAAGGTTGCAGAGGCGTACGCGATTACCGCGGCGTGCCCGCCGGGCCGCCCTGAAGCCGCTCTAAAGCCTTTGGCCAGCATGTGACCGCTTACCGCCTTCCGGGCTGCGTCATAGATGAGTGAGTACGCGCCGGAGGCATCGAGGGCCATGATCGTCTCCGCCGAAAACAAATGCCGCTGTGCTTCCTCGAGCATCGACTGACCGGACTCATCATCGGCGGGGACGCGCTCGATACGACCCTCTCGAAGCAGCTCCTGAACGGACTCGGGGCTCACCGGCGACCCTTAATCAACAAGACCCGGGGGCCCTTCTTGACCTGTTTCACAAACCCAGTCTTCGGATGAGCCCACTCGTTGCGGGTCAAGATCGTGGGATTCACCTGGGTTGCCAGCTCTTTCTCAGCCCTGCGACAAGCTTCATATATCTCTTCGGGATCCGGCTCCCCAATAACGAGCAGATCAACATCGGCAGGAGCCGGACCGCGACGACCCTGGTGCCTGCTCGCCCAGGAACCGAATATGGAAGCTTCTTCAATCCCTTGAATTCCCTCCAGAGATTCCTGAAGCACCGCGGAGGGGCCATAGGTCTTTACCAAGATCGACCTGAGCTCCTGAAAATAGGGCAGCTGCCGGTTGGCCGACACGATTCGCATGTTCCCGAACCGCTTCGAGACAACAAGCCCGGCCTCCTCCAGCCTTTCCACTTCATGGTGAATCGTCGGGGATGCGGATCCGGTAACCCTGGCCAGCTCAGCGAGCGAGAGCCCGTCTGACGACCCGATAAACAGCCGAGCCAAAACCCGAGCCTGAGTCTCAGACCG
>DATLOJ010000016.1:0-12515 GCA_035536315.1 Actinomycetota bacterium
CTCGAGGCCCTCAGGGCCGGAACCCCATTACGCAAAGTGCTCATCGCGCGCGGCGTGTTGAAGGCCGAGAGCCTGGATGAGATCAGGGTTGAAGCCCTGGAGGCCGGGGTGAAAGTCGACCTTCAAGACCGTCGCGTTCTCGATCGGATGAGCGGGGGCCGGAACCACCAGGGGGTCGTGGCAGAAGCCGAGGCATACGACTACGCCGACGTGGATGACTTGCTCGAGCGACCTACCGCCAGGCTGGTGCTCCTCGACGGCGTTACAGACCCCTCCAACCTCGGCTCGATCCTGCGCAGCATGGATGCATTCGGTTGGTCGGGGGTTCTTACGCCCAAGCGAAGAAGCGTCGGTGTGACCCCAGCGGTTCGAAAGGTGGCGGCAGGTGCTGCGGACCGGATCCCCGTCGCTCAGGTCGGCTCGCCAGCGGATTCAGTCAGCAGGTTGAAAGAGGCCGGTTACCTCGTGGCAGGGCTGGACCCAGCAGGATCCATCGACTACACGGATGAGCTTTTGACCGCCGAGCGCTTTTGTCTCGTTGTGGGCGCAGAGGGTAAGGGCCTATCCGAGCTCGTCAAGAAGCGCTGCGACCTGCTGGTAAGAATCAACATGCGCGGGGCTCTTGCGAGCCTGAATGTAGGCGTGGCGGCGGCGGTAGTCATGGCCGAGATCGCACGCAAATCAGCGGACAAGGACTCCTGACCAGGGCGTCCACCCACAAATGCGGTCGTACAATCGGTTCGGAACTTACGCTGGTGTGGCGCAACTGGTAGCGCAATCGACTTGTAATCGATAGGTTCCCGGTTCGAGTCCGGGCACCAGCTCGGAAAAAGGAGCCAGGTAGTGCACCTGAAGGTTCACTAAGTGGAGTCGGCGAACCCGTGGGAATCCGCCCTCGAGTATCTGGACGAGGCTGCGGAGCTCATGAATCTGGATCCGGGCATCCACGAGATCCTTCGAAACCCCAAACGATCCCTGTCGGTATCCATCCCGGTAAGGATGGACTCGGGCGACATCAGGGTCTTCCTTGGTTATCGCGTTCATCACAACGTCACACGCGGCCCAGCGAAGGGAGGGATCCGGTACCACCCCCAGGTCTCACTGGACGAGGTGAAGGCCCTCGCGATGTGGATGACCTGGAAATGCGCGGTCGTAAACATTCCTTACGGCGGCGCAAAGGGTGGAGTGATCGTCGACCCGTACGCGCTTTCGCTCGGTGAGCTGGAACGGCTGACGCGCCGCTACGCTACGGAGTTAATTCCATTGATCGGGCCCGACCGGGACATCCCGGCTCCCGACGTGAACACCGACGAGCAGATCATGGCCTGGATCATGGACACCTACTCGATGAATCAAGGGCATTCAGTTCCCGGTGTCGTGACCGGAAAGCCCCTTTCGGTCGGAGGCTCATTCGGTCGCGGAGGATCGACGTCGCGCGGGGTCATGTTCCAGGTGCTTTCGGCTCTCAAGACCCTGGGAATGGGAGTCGAGGATGTATCGGTTGCGGTACAGGGATTCGGCAAAGTCGGCAGCGGTGTCGCGCGCATGCTGCACGATCAGGGCTGCAGAATCGTGGCGGTAAGCGACGTGCATGGCGGGGTCCTGAACGAGCGGGGTCTCGACCCGGAGGCCATCGAGCGTCACAAAGTCGAGGCCGGCACAGTAACGAAGTTTCCGGGAGGGGAGAGCATCAACAACGACGAGCTTCTCGAGCTCGATGTGGACGTGCTCATCCCCGCTGCCCTGGAAGGTGTGATCAACGAATCGAACGCAGATGGGATCAAGGCATCGTTGATTGCGGAAGGTGCCAACGGGCCGACGACTCCGAAGGCTGACCGCATGCTGAACGAGCGCGGCGTCTTCATCATTCCTGACATCCTCGCCAACGCCGGTGGAGTGACGGTGTCTTACTTCGAATGGGTTCAGGATCTTCAGGCTTACTTCTGGAGCGAGGACGAGGTCAACCATCGAATGCGCCAGATCCTGGAATCGGCATTCTTAGATGTTTACGGAATGGCCCAGTCCAAAGGATTCACGATGCGACAGGCTGCGACGATCATCGCGGTGAGCCGTGTAGCTGAAGCGCAAAGCGCAAGGGGCCTCTACCCTTAGCGCCCCGGTGGGCTAGTGGCCTAGCTCACGATCCCGTCTTTCTCGAGCCCTTGATGCGCCGCTCGGTTGAATCGCGTTCCCACAGTCCGTCCGCCAGTGCCTTCTCCAGGGTCCCGATAAGAAAATCCTTCAAGGTCAAGCCCCGGTAGGCGGCCTCAGCCTTGAGCCGGCGATGAAGTTCAGTAGGAATCTGATAGTGGATTCGAATTCCCTCATCGCTTCCCCCTCGATTTTCTCGTTGAAGCGGCATTGAAGGTTCCTCCCCCTTATTTCTCTTAGCTTACTTGGTTTGCTCCGACGAGAAGCCGTTCACGGCTTCCTCGAGCGTCCGAATCATCAAGTCCTTGAGGGTACTGCCTCGCAGCGCAGCCTCCGACTTTGAATGGTGATGGGAGCTCAGTCGGAATTCGATAGTGGCATTCGAAGGCCCTCATCGACACTCCCCTCCGACCCTTTTTTGAGAGTCAACGCTTCCCCTCGATTGCACTATTCATCCTGTGCCTAAGTATAGGGGCTAAAACTTAGGCACAGTAGTTTTAATAGCAAAATAAGTGGAGACACTAAAGAAAGTTCACTTAGTAACTAGGTAGAAAGGAGCACAAGAGGTCCCCCAGTAGACGCACCGCTCCTCCGAGAAAACTCGAGGATCGAATCAATGGAGGAGATGCGAATGGCAATGCAAATCAAGGGTGGTGACCAGAGCTTTCGAGGACTCGCCGGAGATCAAACAGCCGAGCGTGGCCACGAAGTTGCTGATACCACCGTTCCAACAACCGAGCGAGACACGTCGAGTCAGATCAAGGATGTGCAGCCCTCGACCTACGGCACAGGCTCACGCAAGTCTCGTTGGTCCCCAACACCGCGCCGGTCTAAGGCGTTTGACTCAAGGAGAGGTTTCCTTGGGCTAATTGGCCTCACGGGCAAGTTTCTGGTCCCAATAGTTGTCGCGATATTCGCGTTGGGGCTTTTCTCTACGCCCGCCATAGCCAATGAATCCTCGGACGAGTCTGTTAGCGATTCGGTTATCGCCAACGAAACCACAGACGAGTCTGTAAGCGATTCGGTTAGCAACACATGGGAGTCGAGTGGGGAAGAGCCCACGAGCACCCAGAACAATCCAAATGCGGTGTGTGATGGTGACCCCACAGGTCACAGCGACACCGGCCATGGAGCTAACCAGGGTGGGGCGTACGACAACACCTGTCCTGAGGAAAGGCCTGGCAACGGCACCGAGAACAACAATTCGAATGAGCCGGATGCAGGAGCAGTCGGGCAGGCAGACGACAAGAACCCTCCTGGTCAGGCTCCTGATGGAACCGATCACAACAACGGATACGAGTGCGACAACAACGAAGGCGTAGCTCAGACCAATCCGCCTCATACCGGATGTCTTGCTACAGCGTCAGACCCGCCGGTCGACAACGACGGAGACCCCGTCGACGACGGTGACGACACTGACAACGACGGAGATCCCGCCGACGACGGTGACAACACTGACGCCGCAAGCATCACCGTTTCAATCGACTGCATGACTTTCACGGCCGGCAGCTCGAAGGACATCTCCAACATCGTGGTCCAACTTGCCGACGGAAGCATCGTTCGGTTCGAGGGACTCAGTGGAACCAGCTACTCGAAAACCTTCGACCAGAACATCTCAACGGTGTGGGTCAAGTCGGGTAGCAACCACAGTGGTGACGGATCCGGCTACGGCGAGCGCTTCGACGCCACGGAATGCAACACTGACAACGACGGAGATCCCGCCGATGACGGTGACGACGACGACGCTGACGACGACGACGCTGACGACGACGGAGACCCCGCCGACGACGCTGCAAGCATCACCGTTTCAATCGACTGCATGACCTTCACGGCCACCAGCTCGAAAGACATCTCCAACATCGTGGTCCAGCTTGCGGATGGAAGCATTGTCCGGTTCGATGGCCTCAGTGGGCACACCTTCTCGAAAACCTTCAACCAGAACATCTCCACGGTGTGGGTCAAGTCGGGTAGCAACCACAGTGGTGACGGATCCGGCTACGGCGAGCGCTTCGACACGATGGTGAACGACTGTGCAGTGCCTGACAACGACGGAGACCCCGCCGACGATGGTGACGACGACGACGCTGACAACGACGGAGACCCCGCCGACGATGGTGACGTCAGTAACGACGGAGTCCTGGACGAGAATGTGCCTGGACCTGTGGTTCCGACCGAGGTTCCGACCAACCCCCTCCTGGCCCTAGTTGCCAATGCAGGCGTGCTGGTGGACCCCCAGGTTCTGCCGGCCAACGCAGCAATCGTTCGAGGCAACAGACTCAACACTCGCCAGACGCGTGTGATGGGACTTCGTATCGATCGTGATGCGAATCCGAGCGCCGTCCAGGTGCTCGGAGTCAAGATTGTCAGGGGAGAGCCCATGCCTCTAACCGGTATGGACCTCAAAACTCAGCTGATCCTGGCGATGACGCTGCTTCTGTCCGGCGCACTCCTCATCAAGAGAAGCCGTTCGCAGATTCGTAGCTAAGAACCACCGAAAGCTAAGGCGGCCCCGCTACCAGCGGGGCCGCTTTTCTTCGTCCCCGCCTCCCATGAAGCCGCCACGGTACTTGCATTCCACGCCTGGGATTCGTAGGGTGGCCGGAATTACAACGTTGTATTTCAAGGAGATGTCCGTGGATAAGCAGACGGCGTCAGTCTTCGGGGAGCGGGAGCGCAAGATCCTCGAGTTCGAGCGTTACTGGTGGAAGTACGCTGGGGCTAAGGAAAGAGCAATCCGGGATCAGTTCGAGCTCTCTGCCACTCGCTACTACCAAATTCTCAACGAGATCATCGACCTGCCCGAGGCCCTCGAGCACGACCCTATTTTGGTCAAGAGGCTTCAACGGCTGCGGGCATTCCGTCAGCGTCAGCGGATGGCTCGGCGACTGGGAATAAGAATCAGCGATAACGGCTAAGAAAGCCTTGTGGGGAAACACTCGCTGCCCGGCAGCGGCCTCTTCGTTCGCTCCGTAGTTGCATCGATCCTTCGATGGGTGGCAATCATTGCCGCTCCCCTTCTTATAGGAGCCGCGGTTTGGCTCTTCGTCGTGCAGCCCCGCACATCAGATGAGCCTGGATCCACCGCAACCGACACACCAACCGCCTCCGAAGCCCCTCTTTTGTCTCCGTCCCCCTTGCCGCTAGGTGAAGCTCAGGCGACCACCACCGCCACGGTAGCTCCGGCCCCCGACCCATCGCCCCTTCCCGGCAAGATCCAGGTGCTGAACGGAACCAAGAAGGCAGACGTCGAGGGTGTTGCTGCAACCAGGCTCAAGGACAGGGGCTATCAGGTGACCTTCACAGGGAAAGCGGCAAAGAGCTACGCGGTTACGACCGTGTTTTATCAAGAAGGGCATATTGATCTCGCGAACCAGGTAGCTCAAGTACTGGGCGCCCGCGAGGTAAAGCCGGCTCCGGAGACGCTAGATAAGTCGATCCCGGTTACGGCGGTCGTCGGAGATGACTTTCAACCCTAGGGAAGCCCTCTAAACGCGCACCAACTTGCCATCCACCCTCGCCACTATCGTGCCTGCAGCCCCGCCCCCGGCAAATGACATCGAGTACCGGGTCGTCGAGCGTGTGACCGACTCGACAATTTGCCCTTTGTCGATGTCCAGAAGCATGCGAACAGTGGACTGAGACGTCCCCTTCAGCTGAACCGGGGCTTTACCGAGGTCGAGGCTCGACGTCACCTGTCCGGTCCGTCTTATCGAGACATCGGCAACACGACGGCGGTCGAAGAGCTCGAAGCCTGAGAGCGTCCCCGTTCCGGTGAGCGCAAGCTTCGTTTGCTGATTAGATATTTCAAGAGGCACCGGCCACGTGTCACCTACCGTCACTGCCCTTCGTGGAAGCGGCGGCCTGTGTTCCGCAAGCAGTGTGGATGCTTGCAGGGCTGCAGCGCTCCCCGGAGAAAAAAGGGTTGAGCCAACCACTTTCTCGATGGCACCGGACGTTAGGGCTTCCAACTCGATCGATGACGGAGCCGGTAAAGGTGCGTCCAGTCCGTCGATCGAAAGAGAAACCGGCGTCAGGGTGAGGCTGAGCCGGACTCTGCCGCCTTTTGCTTTCGCAATTTCGCCGACGTCGACCACGGCCTTCGTCCGCTGTTCGGACTTGGATTCAGGCGAATCGATCGTGATAGTGGTGGCAATGGTCCAGCGGTATCGCGCGGGCTTCTCATGGAACTTGTACGCGAGCGCTACCTCACCGGGACCGCATGAATTAAGTAGTAAGGCTAGAAGGGCTAGTGCACTAGTTGAGCTGGCGGCGAAGCTCTTCGAGAACCTGTGTGAGGAGACGGATCGAGCCCTCCAGGTTCGCGGCGAGCTCCCTTCCTGCCTCTTTGAGTCCTTCAGCTTCAGACTCCGCCTCACTTCGCTTCTGCTCCGCCGCCGCGAGTAGCCGGCCCGCCTGCTCTCGTGCTTCGGCGACGATCGCTTCCGCTTCGGCGCGGGCCGTTTCAACCAGATCAGGGTCAGCTCCCATTCCCCAGGAGTCTAGGCGCACTACGGCTCGGGCGCGCCCGAGGGAAGCATTATCGTGAAGCACGATGGATCCAACTACTTTGGTCATGCGATTCAAGTCCACTGGGCGAGCAGGCTTCGTTTTGGATTTTGACGGGACACTGTCCAGGGTCGTTTCACATCCTGATGAGGCGCGGCCGATCGACGGTGCAGTCGAGGTACTCGAGAAGCTTCGTTCGAATTACGAAGTCGTGGCGCTCGTGTCCGGGAGAGAAGCGGGTGACTTGCGCGCCCGAGTGGACGTGGCCGGCCTTCGCTACATCGGTCTGTACGGTGCCGAGGAGTGGGTCGATGGAGAACTGCGCCGCCCTCCCGAAGCAGAGATGTGGAGAAGCATGGCCTCCAGACTCGCGAGAGACGCGGAAGCAATGATTTCGACCGAAGGCCTGGAAGGTTGCGAGGTCGAGTACAAAGACCTTGCCGTCTCGGTCCACTACAGAAATGCAGTCGATCCCCGCGTTGCCGAGGCGATCAAGGCCTGGGCTCAGCCCGCGGCCCAGCGAAGAAGATTCCAAGCGGGTGCCGGGCGCAAGGTCATCGAGCTACGTCCGCTCGGAGTATCTAAGGCCGGGGCATTCGAAAAGGTGGTCAAGGATCACAGGCTCGACCTTGCTCTATTGGCGGGGGACGATCTGACCGATGTCGAGGCGATGGTGCGAGCTAAAGAGCTGCTCGGCGAACGAGTTTTCAGAGTCGGGGTTCGCTCGGCTGAGGAGCCGGCGGGTCTTGCCGACAACTCTGACCTGCTTGTGGGCACCCCCCAGATGCTCGTCGACTTTCTTACTCAGTTCTGAGCCTGGGGGCCGCCTGAAGGGCGACTCGCTATGACGCCCGCTACTTATACTTTGTAAATGTCTTCCTCTCTGCCCACCGATCAGCCTCCGGCGTCCGAGCGGATTCGGAGGGCCGGCGCCGTATCTTGGGCGCTGCTAGGCATCATCTTGCTGGTAATGCTGGCGGCAACTGCCCTTTGGTTCGTGAGGCAGATACTCCCCCCGCTGGTGCTGGCTCTGATGCTGATATTCCTCCTCAACCCCCTTGTTTCGGCGCTCCAAAGGCGCGGCGTAAGCCGGTCGCTTGGAACTGCAGGGATCTATCTTGTCTTTATCGGAGCCATTGTGATTGCGTCCATTTACGTCTTCCCGCTTTTACGACAGCAGTTTGAGGATCTGAACGACCGGCTCCCGACTCTCCAGCAGTCCGCCCTTAATTTTGCCGACCGGATCGCCGGACTCGCGGGGCAGGACATCAACGAAGAGCAGTTCCACAACATCATGAAAAACGCGCAGGAGCGTCTCCTTAGCAGCGTTGGAGAGATCATGACGTTCACAACTGGGGTTGCGCATGTGATCTTGACCTTCGTGCTCGCCCCGATCTTCGCCCTTTATCTGTTGATCGACCTCCCGAAACTGCAGAAGTCATTTTTGAGTTATATGCCGCCTCACTACCACAAGGAGTGGCTGTTCCTCCTCCAGCGTTGCGGTCAGGCGGTGGGCGGTTTCTTTCGCGGACAACTTGTTGTCGCCGGAATTGTCGGCATCATGTCGGCCATAGCGTTCGCGTTGCTCGACCTTCCCTTCTGGTTACCTCTCGGCCTTCTCGCCGGTTTCTTCAACATCATTCCGCTGGTGGGGCCGTTCATCGGGGGAACCATCGCTGCTGTAGTCGGTGGAGTGACATTCGGCCCCTCGAAGGCTTTGTGGGTGGCTCTTGCGATGCTCGCGGTGCAGCAAATCGACAATCACTTCATATCCCCGAACGTAATGAGCCGCACCGTACGTCTGCATCCGGTGACCGTCATGCTTGCGCTACTTGCGGGAGGCACCCTCGCCGGTCTGTGGGGAATGCTGCTTGCCGTTCCTGGGATGGCAATCGCGAAGATCATCGGGTTTCACTATTACGAGACAAGGGTGCTGGGGAGGCTCCCCTCGGGACCCGATGGAGCACGTGAAAACGACGACGACGAGGGGATAGTCAAAAACGTGGGGGACAGCCCGGAGACCCAGGGCGCGGGTGACGGAAACGATCTTGTTCCACCCAACCCGCCGCCTGGAGAGCAAGGGGGCGCACTGCCGAACGGTCCGGGAGGCGCGTTGCCGGAATCCACCGGCGAAAAAAGTGGCTGAGCTCACTCAGCTTCGATGTAAGGAGTGCAAGCGCGGCTACGAGATCTCTGCGATTTACGTTTGCGATTTCTGTTTCGCTCCCCTCGAGCCCCAGTACGACTACGAGGCAATCCGGGCCGGCATCAGCAGAGAGTCGATTGAATCGGGGCCTGCGACCATCTGGCGTTATCGCGACCTGCTACCTGTCTCGGCGAACGCGACGCCGGTTGACCTGGGAGCAGGGTTCACTCCGCTAGTCCGTGCTCACCGTCTGGCGGAGCAACTTGGTATCGACGAGCTGTACCTCAAGAACGACACAGCCAATCCAACCCATTCCTTCAAGGACAGGGTCGTAAGCGTGGCGCTCACGGTGGCGCGGGAGATGGGGTTCAAGACGGTTGCTTGCGCATCCACCGGCAATCTCGCCAATGCGGTTGCAGCTCATGCCGCGCATGCGGGCCTCGAGTCATACGTCTTCATCCCGGCCGACCTGGAGCGCGGCAAAGTCGTAACGACTGCCATCTACGGCGGCAACCTGGTTGCGGTCAAGGGCAACTACGACGAGGTCAATCGTCTTTGCTCCGAGATAGCCCAATCCTTCGATTGGGCCTTCGTAAACGTGAACATCAGGCCGTTTTACTCCGAGGGCTCAAAGACTCTGGCTTTCGAGATCACCGAGCAGCTCGGTTGGAAGGCGCCGGCGCATGTGGTGGTTCCGGTCGCATCGGGCTCGCTGCTGACGAAGATCCTGCGGGGCCTCGACGAGCTCGAGTGGACCGGATTGATCGATGGTCACGAGACTGCAATACATGCCGCGCAGGCCAAAGGGTGCTCACCTGTGGTCACCGCGCTCGAGGCGGGCATTGGTCACGTCAAGCCCGTGAAGCCCAACACGATCGCCAAGTCGCTGGCGATAGGCAATCCTGCGGACGGTCACTACGCAGTGGAGGCTGTCAGAAGAACCGGAGGCTCAGGTGCTGACGTGACCGACGAGGAGATAGTGGATGGCATCCGGCTTCTGGCAACGACTGAGGGGATCTTCACCGAGACCGCCGGTGGCGTGACCGTCGGTGTTCTAAAGAAGCTCGCAGAGCGTGGTGCATTCGCTTCAGGGGGGCCGGTCGTGGCGCTTATCACCGGAATGGGACTCAAAACGGCGGAGGTTCTTGGGGATTCGATGGGCCCGACATTCGAGATCCCGCCTAACATGGAGGATTTCCAAGAGGAGTTGAAACTGCAATGACCGTAAGGGTAAAGATCCCCACTCAGCTCCGGCAGCTTGTTGGTGGACTGAACGAGGTTGCGATTGAAGGCGCTGCGACGGTGGGAGAGCTAATTCAGAAGATGGGGGCGGATCATCCGCAGATGTTGGAACGAATACTCGACGAGAACGGCGATCTGCGACGGTTCGTCAACGTGTACGTCGGCGACGAGGACGTGAGGTTTCTCGAAGGGCTCGAAACTTCGCTCGAGGGTCAGACGTCCGTTTCGATTCTCCCTGCCGTAGCAGGAGGCTGACCCCGGAAACACACCAATGAAAAGGCCCCCGGTTTCCCGGGGGCCTTTCATGTTCGAAGGCTGGGTTGGGTGGGCGAATCAGTTGACGGTGGATGCCAGAGCCTTGTTCAGCTCTGTCTCCGGAGGGTTGTGCGCCCAGCCTTTACGAACAAGTCCTCCTCGTTCGACGACGAGGATCGTTGGAGTCGTGCGGATCGCGTACTTGGCAGCGAGATCGGGGCGGTCTCTTGCGTCAACGACCGCAACGGTCGCGTTATGCCTTGCTGCAGCAGTCTTGATCCTGGGGAGAGCCTCCTCGCATTCGAGGCAGTAAGGGCTCGTGAACTCAACCACAAGGGGATTCGAGCCCGACTCTCCTACGTCTGAGGCATCAAAGCTGCGTGGAAGGGGGGGATTTGAAAAGTACCTGTGGATGCCCCGGGCGGCCGCAACCGCGCCGGCGACTACGATCGCAAGGATTACGAGCCGTAGGTCCATGAGCGCGCCTAGGTTGCCGGCTGGTCCTGAAGCCGCTTGAAGAGCAGGTAGATCTGGCAGCCAACGCACACTCCGGCAGCTCCGTTCAGAACTGCGAGGGCTATGACCGTCAGGGCGAGGATCTGCCCCACCAGTACTGCACCGCTGAAGTAAGCAGCGGCAGCTACGGTTAGAAAGACCGCTCCCACCAGTTCCGCAAACCTGTGAGGGGCGGCGGCTTCCTTCTTTCCGTCCTTTAGGTTGAACGCGGGCTTGATCACCTGGCGAAAAAGCTGGCCGAAGAGGCTTAGCCTGGGGCCTCCAACTACCGATATCAGCATTACAAGGGCAGTTGCAGGGAGAACGTAACCCGCGAGGGGGGGGCCGAGAAGAAATGCCACAGCCGGCAGGAAAGCGTGAAACCATGCCTTTGCCCGGGGCACTAGTGAATCGGTCTCTCGGCTTCTTGCCATCCGTCCTCCCAAAGGGCAAGCTGTGATGCTGAAAATGACTAAGGAAACAATAGTAAGTGATAAATAGGGGAAATACCAAATACGTGCCTGGCTTGACCGCTATGGGGGCCTGAATGGCGAAGATCCTGGTCGTAGACGACGAAGCTGCAGTCCGCCAGTTGGTTCGCATCGTGCTGGAGGGTGAAGGCCACTCCGTAATGGAGGCGGCGAACGGGACGTTGGGCCTCCAAGAGGTAGAGGCCTTCAAGCCGGAACTTCTCGTCTTGGACGTGATGATGCCCGGGATGGACGGCTACGACGTCTTGAGGGAGCTGAGGCGCCGAGGCCTCAAGAAGGGGATGAGGGTGCTGCTCTTGACTGCAAAGAGCGCGGAATCCGACTTCATTGCGGGATGGAAGCTCGGCGTTGATGAATACATGACCAAGCCCTTTGATCCTGAACTCCTGGCAAGGACAGCGCGCATGACACTCCAGATGTCCGATGGAGAAGTCATCGAGAAACGGCGACACGAGCTGGAGAAGGCGAACCTTTTCTCTCGAATCGAATCCGCCTTCGGCGAAGGAACGTTCGACTAACACAAGAAAGTTCGTTTAACGGCGCGCGCATCCTCAACTCCGTTCGCAACCGAGTGACGGACGCGCGCCGCGAAGTCAGCGAAGATTGTCTGAGTGCAACTGCAAGCCGGCTCGTTGCTAACAAGCAAACGAGCCGTGAATGCAACGTTTGCGGATGAAAAAAAATTTCTCTGAATTTCGATTTATGAGCGTCACCTTCACCTACACTCCCAACTTAAGCAACAAAATTTTTTCGGGAGGAGGTGGCGCGCATGCCGGCAAAAAAGAAGTCGACAGCTCGTAAGTCGACAGCAAAGAGGTCGACAGCAAAGAGGTCGACAGCGAAAAAGGCAACTGGTCGCAAGAAGACCGCTGCCAAGCGTAAGTCGACGGCTCGTAAGTCGACTGCAAAGAAGTCGACGGCCAAGAGAGGAACGGCGCGTAAGGCAACCGGTCGTAAGAAGACCGCTGCTAAGCGTAAACCGGCCGCTCGTAAGTCGACTGCAAAGAAGAAGTCGACTGCGAAGAGGAAGCCTGCGAAAAGGTCGCCCGCTAAGAGGAAGTCGACAGCAAAGAAGTCGACGGCCAAGAGAAAGAGCACACGCAGACGTTAAGCAACAAATTTCCACAAAAGCGGGCCCCTGAGGCCCGCTTTTGGCTTTTAGGCCTTATTTCATAAGGGTTTGGGGGGGCCTGATCTTTCAACCAACAGCCCAGGGAGACTTTGCATCT
>DATLOJ010000017.1:0-40532 GCA_035536315.1 Actinomycetota bacterium
TCGACGTCCGGATGATTTCGAAGAGCGGCGCCTATTTCGCCCGGCTCGATCCGAAAGCCTCTGATCTTCAACTGGTCGTCACCCCTGCCGAGGTACTGCACATCGCCGTCGCTCGTCATTCGGCCGAGGTCTCCAGAGCGGTACAGCCTCTCCCCCGCTGTGAACTCGTTCGCGACGAACCTTTCAGCGGTAAGTGCCGGACGATTCAAATATCCGCGCGCAATTCCATCTCCACCGACATGTATCTCACCGGCCACTCCGATCGGGCAGAGACCCCCCTGCCGGTCGAGGACGAGCATCTGAAGATCGCTCAACGGTCGTCCGATCAGGCTCGACTGAACACCTATATCTGCTTCCGTGACTCGCCGGTGGCTCACATGCACGGTGGTTTCGGTGATTCCGTACATATTGAACAGTTCGGGTTCCCGGTCACCTCTTCTTCTGATCCATGAGCCCAGCCGGAAGAAGTCGAGCGCCTCTCCTCCGAAAATTACGAGTCGCAACGCGAGATCCGCATCTTCCGCGGATCTCTCCTCCGCTTCCGACAGCCGGTAGAAGGCGGACGGCGTTTGATTTAGCACCGTCACGCGCTCTCTTTCGACCAGCTCGAGGAACTGCTTCGGATCGCGCTGAGCATCCTTCGGGACGATGACCGCCGAACCCCCAGTCGTCAGCGCACCCCACAGCTCCCAAACGGAAAAGTCGAATGAGAACGAGTGGAAAACACTCCAAACATCGGAGCCGCTGAAGCCGAACAGATCCTCCGTCGAGTCGAACAGACGCGTGACGTTGTGGTGAGTAACACCGACGCCTTTCGGAGTGCCGGTGGAGCCGGATGTGTAAATGACGTATGCGAGGTTCGATGGGGAGGTGACGGCCGGCGGACGCGGGACCCCCCTGCCATCGGCAGAAATCACGCTTTTGCCTTCTGCGATCTGCTCCGCGAGCGAATCCATTCCGGCCCCCGCGACTATCAACTCGCTGCGTGTGTCAGAGACGATGAACTGCAAACGCTCCACCGGGTAAGAGGGATCGAGCGGCGCGTATGCCGCGCCGCAGCAAAGGACCGCCAGCATCGCAGCGACCATTTCCGGCCCCCGCTCGCACAGGATGGGAACCACAGACTCCGGCCCAACTCCCTGTTCATGCAGCGCTCCAGCCAGGAGCTCGGCCATTGCGCTTAGGGCCGAATAGGTGAACGTTTCGTCGCCGTGCTTGAGGGCTGCTGCGTTGGGCGTCTCACGCGCCCACCGGAAAAAGCGCGAAGCGATGGTCGTTTCGTCTTCGAAGCTCTTGCGCTCCGTCAGATAGAGGCTCTTCACAAGGCGCTCCTCTTCGGGCGTCATCATCGGCAGACGGTCTACGCTGAGATCCGGGGATGACAAAGCAGCTTCCAGAAGCGTCAGGTAATGCCCCGTCATCCGTTCCGCGGTCTGTCTCTCGAAGATGTTCGTGTTGAAGTTCAGGGACCCGTCGAGGGCTCCGTCCACCTCCATGAAGTCCAGAGTCAGGTCGAACTTGGCCGTCTCGGTATCTGCATCCCCAAGTGAGACATCCAGGTCGCCAAACTTCTTGGGCGGGACGAATACGTTCTGAAGCGAGAAGACCACCTGAAAAACAGGACTGTGAGCTAGCTCGCGCGGCGGCTTGATCTCTTCGACGAGCTTCTCAAATGGAAACTCCTGGTGGCCAAACGCGCCCAAAGATGATTCACGCACTCGCTCCATCAGCCCGCCGACCGTTGGGTTTCCGGACAGGTCCGTCCGAAGCACAAGCGTGTTCACGAAGAACCCGATCAGACCCTCCATCTCCGCGCGTGTCCTGCCGGCAATGGGGGTCGCGACGACCACGTCGCTTACTCCGCTGTAGCGGCTCAGCATCACTTTGAACACAGCGAGCAGAGCCATGAACATCGTGATGTTTCGTTCGGCGCAGAACTTCTTGATTCGGTCGGTAGTGGCTGGGTCGATCGTGAAAGAGACCGTGTCCCCATCGAACGTCTGAACCGGGGGTCTTGGCTTGTCTCCGGGTATCTCCAGAACCTCGGTTGCGCCGTGCATGTAGTCGCGCCAGAACTCGATGAGCGGCGCCTGCTGCTCGCGATCATCGAGCCAGTTCTTCTGCCAGAGGGAGTAGTCGGCGTGCTGGAGATGGGGTTCGGGAAGTGGAGAGGGCAGGCCCCTGCGGAATGCGTCATATATAGAGGACAGCTCGCCCACAAGGATTCCAAGAGACCATCCATCCGAAACGATGTGATGCGTGGCGAACACCACCAGGTGGTCTCTCTCTGAAAGCTTGATTGCGGTCGTTCTGAGAAGCGGGCCCCGGGCCAGGTCGAACGGCCTTTGCGCCTCATCCGTTGCCGCGCGCTCGGCCTCGCTCTCGACCAGCGATGGATCGACGCCGGAAAGATCAACAACCTGGAGATTGACCGGCATCTGGTTTGCGATCACCTGAACGGCTCGGCCGCCCCTGGCTTCGAAGGTGGTCCGCAAAATCTCGTGCCTTCGCATCACCTCGTGGAGGGAGCGCCGCAGAGCGCCCTGATCCAGGGATCCCTTCAACCGAAGGATCATCGGGACGTTGTAAACGGAACTGGCCGGTTCGAACTGGTCGAAGAACCACAATCGCTGTTGCGCGAATGACGCCTCGACCACATCCGACCGCTCAACCGGCACGATCGGATTTCCGCCCGCGACCCGGCCCCCCTTCAGGGCGGCCTCGGTCCTTCCGGCCAGGCCCCCAACCGTGGGGTCCTCGAACACTGCCTTGAGCGGAATCTGCGCGCCGGCATCAGCTGCTATGTGAGAGACGAGACGAGTTGCCAGGAGCGAGTGGCCGCCGAGGTCGAAGAAATCGTCCTCCAGCCCTGGAGAAACTGCCCCCAGCAAGCTCTCGAAAATGCGCGCGATCTTCTTCTCAATTTCGGTTGCAGGCGCAGTTGTCTCTCCCTTGCCTGAAATCTCGATATCGGGAAGCGCTCTCTTGTCTGCCTTTCCGTTGGGCGTAAGTGGAATCCGGTCGAGTGGCATCAGCGCCTGCGGGATGAACAAAGGGGGGAGCTTCTTCATCAAGTGGGTCTTGAGGTCTGCCGGTGATGGAGGTTGGGAGCCGGCGTAGTACGCGGCCAGCATCTTTTCCCCGTGCCTGTCCTTGATCCCAAGAACGACCGCCTTGTCCACGCCCTCGTGTGAAGTGATGGCGGTCTCGACCTCGGCCGGTTCGATCCGGACTCCTCTTATCTTCAACTGCTCGTCGACGCGGGCTGCGAACTCGAGCAGCCCTTCGCTGTTGATCCTGCCGAGGTCGCCCGTGCGGTAGAGCCTGCCGAAAGGTGTTTCCACAAACTTCTCTTTAGTGAGCTCGGGCCTGTTCAGGTAACCGATCGCAACCCCGTCACCTCCGAGGCAGATCTCACCGGTCACTCCCCTGGGAACCAGGTTCAGATACTTGTCGAGGATGAACACGGTCGCGTTCGAGATAGGAAGCCCGATTGGAATCCCACGATCCTCCGGCACTTCGGTCACCACGTGATAGGTGGCGTAAGTGGTGCACTCGGTGGGGCCGTAGATATTCATGACCCTTTTCGGAGGTGAAGCAGCCAGAACCTTCGAGACGCTTCCAGGATCGGCTACCTCTCCTCCAAGGATGACGGTGTCGAGCGTTTCAAATATGGAGGGGTCTTCGCTGACGGTCTGGTTGAACAGAGTCGAGGTCAAAAACAGGTAAGCAACCCTTTCCTGGATGAGGCTCTTCTTGAACTGAGGGGGGTCGAGGACGGTCTCCTTCGGAAGGATCGCCAGCCGTCCGGCGTTGAGAAGAGCAGCCCACACCTCCCAAATCGCCACGTCAAAAGAGGCGTTGGCAACTTGAGCCACGACCTCTCCCTCCGAAACTTGTGCGTAGTTCGCATTGATCACACGACTGGTGACCGCTCTGTGCGGAAGCAGGATTCCTTTGGGAACTCCGGTGGATCCGGAAGTGAACATCACATACGCGGGGTCTGTTGCTCGGACTTTCGCAGGATGAGGCTGGGCGGGAGTGGGATGTCCGGCCCCGTCGTCATCGACGAGCACCAGGGTTCCGACATCGGGGGCCTTGCCGGCGTGCTTGCTGTCGGTGACGATCACTGTGGCACCGGAGTCCTGGACCATGAAAGACAGTCGCTCGCCGGGGTAAGTCACGTCGAGTGGGAGGCAGGCACATCCGCTCTTCATTACGGCGACGATCGACACGATCATGGGCTCGCCCCGCTCCATGAAGATCCCAACCGGCGAGCCCCCCTCCGCTCCTGCGGCCCTGATTCGGAGTGCGAGCTCCTGGCTTTTGCGGTCGAGGTCGCCGTAGTTGGTGTTCAACCCTTGATCGGACACCGCGACACGGTCCGGGTATTGACGCGCGACAGCCTCGAACTGCTCATGGAGCGTCTTATCTCGCGGGTACTCGGCTTCGGTCTTCGTATACATCGCCCCTATTGCGTTCGCCTCGTCGGCATCCAGGATCTCCAAAGCGGAAATCGGAGTGCTTGGATTCGAAGTCGCAGCTCGCAGGAGGTTCTCGAAGTGCTTAGCCATCTGCTCGATCGTCTTGGGATCGAACATGTCGGTGTTGTAGTTGAAGGAGCAACTGAAGGCCCCCTCGTCCAGCTCGATGTCGAGTGAAAGGTCGAACTTGGTCGCGCCGGTATCCACCGGCAGATACCCGATCTCCGCAGACCCGAGCTTGAGGTCCGGCATTGGAGCGTTCTGTAATGCAAACGTGACTTGAAACAAGGGCGGATGACCCATGTCTCTCTCGGGCCTGACCTCCTCGACGATTCGCTCGAACGGAACGTCCTGATGTTCGAGCGCCGCAATGACACTTTCCTTGGTCCTGGCCACGAGGAATTCGAACGAAGGGTCGCCGGCTGCACTGACTCGAAGGGGAAGGGCGTTGACGAAGAAGCCGATCAACGGTTCTGTCTCCGGCTTACTCCGGCCTGCTATCGGGCTTCCGACAACAATGTCGTCGGCCCCCGTGTATCTATGCAGCAGAGTCGCGAAACACGCAAAGAGCACCATGAATGGGGTCGCACCCAGGTCGCGCGCCGTTTGGTCGACGCGTGTGACAACCGCCTGATCGGTCGTCATGAAGTACGTCGCTCCTGAGTAGGTCTGCACCGTCGGGCGCGGCCTGTCGGTCGGAAGTTCGAGCAACGAAGGTGCACCCCCGAGGTTGTCGCGCCAGAAGCTCAGGCTGCTTTTGACCTGCTCAGACTCCAGCCAGCCACGTTGCCATTCCGCAAAATCCGGGTACTGGATTTCCAGCGGCGGCAATGTGTCGGCTCCATCCGCCTCATACAGGGCGGACAGCTCGCCGATGAAGACTCCCATCGACCATCCATCCGAGACGATGTGGTGCATGCAGATCAAAAGGGCCTGCTTATCGCCGGGCATTTCGACTACAGCGACGCGCAGGAGCGGAGGCCTGGTGAGGTCGAAGGGCTTGCGGGCAAGCTCCCGGGCAAGATCCACCAGCTTCTCGCGCGCATCGGCCTCCGACGCCAAAGAGAGATCGTGCTTACCGACGAAGAACTCCACCTGGTCTCTGATTACCTGGCGGGGCTCCTCGCCGACCTCGACGAAACCCGTTCGAAGCGACTCGTGCCTGGCGACCAGAGCTCGAAGAGAACGCTCGAGTGTGTCGAAAGAGACCTTGCCATCGATCAGAACGGCGCCGAATATGTTGTAGGTGGCGCCAAAGGGAACGAGTTTTTCGAGAAACCAGAGCCGCTGCTGCGCGAACGAAAGCTGGAGCGGCCCGGAGCGCTCTGCCTTCGGAATCCCTCCGGCACTTCGGACGATCCCCTTCTTTTCTAGAAGAGCTTTGAGGAGCCTCTCCCGCGCAGGTCCCTGAGAGCTCACGGTCGGGGGCCTCTCGGCAGCCTTGGAATCATCTCGGGAGGGGTCAGTCCCGCGGCCGCTTTCTTCTCAACGACGGCGGCGAGTCTCGAAACGGTGGGTTCCTCGAAGATCGACTTCAAGGGGATCTCTACATGCATCGTTTCGTGAATTCGTGAGATCACCTGAGTCGCCAGCAGGGAATGCCCTCCAAGCTCGAAAAAGCTGTCGTCGAGTCCGATCGGCGATTTCTCCAGAACCTGCTCCCAGATGCTTGCCACCGTTGCCTCAATCTCGGTCTCCGGGGGCCGGTACGCGGCGGCAGTCGAATCGAGTTTCGGGAGCGCGGCCCTGTCTACCTTGCCGTTCGGGTTCAGAGGAAGTCGCTCCAATGCCATCAGTGCTTGGGGAACCATGAACTGAGGCAGCTTGGATGAGAGAAAGGTCTTCAAATCTGGCGCTCCAGGAGGGCTCGCGCCCGAGTAGTACGCGACCAGCGTCTTGTCGCCGGGCCTTTCCTCTAACGCAAGAACAACCGCTTCGTCGATCGCTTCATGCGATGTGATTGCAGCTTCTACTTCCCCCGGCTCGATGCGGAAGCCTCTTATCTTCAGCTGCTCGTCTATTCGTCCAACAAACTCGATCTCGCCCTTGTTGTTGATCCTTCCCAGATCGCCGGAGCGGTACAGCCTTCCGTAACGCGTCAGGACGAACTTCTCCCTCGTCAGGTCGGGCCGGTTGAGATAACCCACGGCAAGCCCATCGCCGCCCAAACAAATCTCGCCGATCACTCCCCTCGGGAGGGGCTCGAGGTTTGAGTCGAGGATGAAAACCGTCGAGCCCGATACTGGCCGGCCAATTGGAATCGCCTTTCCTTCACTGACTTCCTCTACTTCATGCCATGTTGAAAAGGTGGTGTTCTCCGTTGGGCCGTATCCGTTGACGAGCCTTCTCGGAGGGCTTCCGGCAAGGACCTTTGCGACGCCGGCCGGATCGGCAACCTCGCCGCCAATGATCACTGAGTCGATGGATGAGAAGACGCTTGGGTCAGACGCGGCCAGGTGGTTGAAATACGCGGTTGTAAAGAATGCCACGGTCACTGCATTGTCACGAACGGATTGGGAAAGGGCCTGGGGCGATAGCAATGTTTGCTTGTCGATCACAACCAGACGCGCGCCGTTTAGCAGTGCTCCCCAGAGCTCGAAAACCGAGGCATCAAAGGAGAAGTTCGACGACTGCGTGATCACATCGTCCGGCCCCAGGCTCAAGTAGTTGGTGTTCACCACAAGCCTCAGGACGGCCCTGTGTGGAATCACTATCCCCTTGGGTACGCCGGTGGATCCTGAAGTGAACATGACGCAAGCCGGGGCGGCCGCACTCGTGGCCCGGGGTGATTGGTCTGCCATGTCCTGTGGGGGAACTTCTTCCATCAGCACTTTTGAGACATCTTCAGGAAGCTGTGCGGCCCCGGCCCGGTCGGTAAGGACGACCGTGGTTCCTGTGTCCTGCAGCATGAAAGACAACCGCTCCATCGGATATTCGGGATCCAGCGGCAAGTACGCAGACCCCGCCATCAGGACCCCGAGTGTGGCGACGATGAGGTCGACCCCCCTATCCAAAAAGACTCCGACTGGTTTGTCGCCCGCGCTCCCCGCTTTCAAAATCTCTGTTGCGACCGAACCCGCTCGCTCGCGAAGCTCTCCGTACGTCATAGACCGGGAGCCGGACACAACGGCCATCTTGCCGGCATGCTGGGCGGCCACCTTTTCGAACCACCCGTGAATCGTCTCGTCCCTGGGGTACTCAGGCACCGATCCGTTCAGCTCGTAATACAGCGAGCGCTCTTCAAGTTCCGTCAAGAGCGGGAGAGCCGAGATGCGCTGGGTTGGGCCGGCAAGAGCCTCGTCGAGAAGGTGCTGAAAATGTGACGCAAACCGGGACATGGTTTCACCCTCGAAGAGGTCCGAGTTGTAAAGAAGGGAGCAGCGGTACACCCCTTCCGCCTCCGTCACTTCCAGCGTGACGTCGACCGGCACCGCGTTGGTCGGCGCTTCCACCACCGCCGGCCCGGCCCCCTGCAGCTCGAGCAGGACGGGGGCCGTGTTCTGCATGACGAACATGATCTGGACGAGCGGGCTCCTGCTTGGATCCCTTTCGGGATGAAGCTCGGAAACAAGCTTCTCGAACGGGACTTCCTGGTTTGCAAAGCCACCCAGTGCCGCCTCCCTGACGCGGCTCAGCAGGTCGGCGAATGTTGGGTTTCCCGTTAGATCCACATCAAGGACCAGCGTGTTCACAAAGAATCCAACGACGTCCTCCAGCTCCTGACGGTTGCGCCCTGCAATAGGCGATCCAACGAGCACCCGCTCGGCACGTCCGTACCTGCCGGCAACAAGGCCAAAGGCGCTGAGCAAAACCATGAACGGCGTGGATTCACCATCGCGAGCCCTTTCACTCACCATCTCGAACGTAGAAGGTCCAAGCGTGAAGTCGAAACGGCTGCCCCGAAACGTCTGCACGGTCGGCCTTGGATGATCGAGCGGAAGCTCGAGAAGCCCCGGCGCCCCCTTCAGCCTCTCCCGGAAATGCTCTATCTGACGGCCGGCGCTCGGCGAATCCACCCACTCGCGCTGCCACCGTGCGAACGAGCTGTACGGAACCTCCTGCGGTGCGAGGGGGGCCGGATCTCCGCGCAGCCTTCCCGCATACGCCGTACCCAGGTCGCGCGCAACAATCGACAGGGACCACCCATCCGAGACGATGTGATGCATCGAAAGAAAGAGCGCGTGGTCGTCTTCACCCATGACGACCAGTGTGCAGCGGACAAGTGGCGCCGCCGAAAGGTCGAACGGCTGCACCGCCTCTTGTGCCTTTAATCCTTCGAGCTTTCGCTCTCGGTCGGCGGGGGGAAGAGGCGACAGGTCCACAACATCTAGTGCGAGCGGGGCTTCGGCTGCGACGCGCTGGACCGGACGTCCCGAAACCGCCGTGAACGAAGAACGAAACGCGTCGTGGCGCGTGACCAAGTCACCCAGGGCAAGCCTGAGGGCCTCGACATCGATGGCCCCCCTGATGCGGGCGAAGCACGGAATGACATAGTCCGAGCTGCCCGGCTCGAACTGGTCGAAGAACCACAGTCTCTCCTGCTCGAGAGACAACACCGATGTCGATTGGTCGGTATCAGGACTTGGAACCAGTGACTCCAGCTCCGCTGCAAGGGGCGCCTTTGTCATCGCGTCAGCCATGGCGCTCAGCTGAGGGTGATCGAAAATCTCCCTCAGCGAAAGGTCCCGCTTCAATTGAGATCGAATCCGCGTCGACAGCCGTGTTGCAAGAAGAGAGTCGCCGCCAAGCTCGAAGAAGCTGTCGTCGGGTGAGATCTCCGACGCTTGCAAAACGGACTCCCAAAGGCGCGCTAGGTCCTCTTCCCCGGATGTGAGCTTCCGGCCCCCACTTCCCTTGACGGCCGGCACAGGCAGAGCCCGCCTGTCGATCTTTCGGCTCTGCGTATAGGGAAGCTCTTCCATCGTGACGAAGGCCGAAGGAATCATGTAGGCCGGCAGACTCTGGTTCAGAAAGGCGGTGAGATCGTCCTGCTCGATCGACTTCGGAGTTACGTAAGCGATGAGCCGGGGGGCCGAGGGGCCCGGCGTGGTGACAACCGCTGCGTCTCCCACCCCAGGAAACCTTCGTATCGCCGTTTCGACTTCTGCGGTCTCCACTCGATAGCCTCGAATCTTCACCTGGAAGTCTCGCCGGCCCAGGAACTCGATAGCGCCCTCGCCGATTACCGTGGCCATGTCCCCCGTCCTGTACATGCGCGCACCGGGAGTTTTCGAAAACGGGTCCGGAAGAAAGGCAGCGGCAGTTGCGGCAGGGTTGCCAATGTATCCGCGTGCAACTCCGGACCCCCCGATGAATAGCTCCCCCTCTTCGTTAGGAGCGGCGCTGTCGAACGACTCCTTGAGTACATGAGCCGATGCGTTCTCGAGGGCCGCGCCAATAGGGACCTTCGTCAGCGAGGCGGCATCGCCGGCCTCCCAGAAGGTCGCGGTCACCGTTGCTTCGGTCGGCCCGTACGTGTTGAGAAGTCGTGCCTTCCCTGCAGGTGATTCCAACCACTGCTGCAGACGGCCCGCATCCGCGGCCTCTCCGCCAATGATCACCAGCCTGACGCCGGGAGGAATTGCAGCTTCGCCGGTCTCAATCTGTGCGGTCACCATTTCGTGCCAGTAAGCAGTTGGAAGGTCGATAATGGTGACTCCGAGATCGTCGCAGCGACGGCTGAGCTCTGACGGCGACCACAGCCTGGCCTCCCGCATAACGACGGTCGCCCCGCAAGCCAGAGTCGGAAAGATCTCCTCGATCGAGGCGTCGAATGACGGCGAGGCGAACTGAAGCATTCGATCGCCGGGGGTCATCTCGAACAGGCGGACTACTTCATTGCAGAAGCTGCCCAGGGAGCGATGCTCGACCGCCACTCCTTTGGGAGACCCCGTGGAACCAGAGGTGAAGATGATGTATGCGCTGGACCTTGGATGCGGCGTGGCCAGGGGTCGCGCTGATCCCCCATCGACCAGGTCTTCGATAATGAGCGCGCCGCCACGAGGGGTCTGGAGTCCGCGGTGGCCGACCAGCATCGGCGAACCAAGAGCCTCGAGGATGTACTCCAGCCTTTCCGGGGGAAGCGCAGGGTCGATCGGGACAAACGCCGAACCGGCCCTCAGGACCGAAAGGAACGCTGCGATGGTCACCGGATTCCGGTCGGCGATTACTCCGATGGGAACCTCCGGACCGGCCCCCCTCTCGATCAAGGTCGCCGCAGCAGCCGAGGACATCTCCCAAAGCTGGGCATACGTGATCTCAGTGCTTCCGTCGGTGACGGCAACAGCGCCGGGGCGATCCCCTGCGGCGCGTTCAATGAGCTCTACTACAGAGCTCAGCCGCGGCCCCCGTACCTGTGGAATCCCGTCCCCGTCTTGCGGCCGAGATCTCCTGCGTCGACCTTTGCCTTTAGCAGAGAGTGGGGTACAAACTTTTCGTCACCAAGCTGCGCGTGAAGCACCTCGAGGGTGTCGAGGATTGTGTCAAGGCCGATTAGGTCGGCCGTCTCGAGCGGTCCCATCTTGTGACCGAAACACTCCTTGAAAATGCGGTCGACGGTCTGGGCATCGGCCGTTCCCTCATCGACCACCGCAACAGCTTCATTGACGGTCAGCATGAGGATTCTGTTCGAGACGAACCCCGGCGCGTCGTTGACGACGATCCCATTTTTACCCATCGACTCGAGCAGCCTCATCGCGGTCTCCATCGTCTCGTCCGATGTCGCCGGCGCGCGGATCACCTCCACGGTGTCCTTCAGTGGTACGGGGTTCATGAAATGGATGCCGAGTACTTTGTCCGGACGGTTGGTCCTGGAGGCAAGACGCTCGACAAGGACTGCCGAAGTGTTCACAGCGAAGCAAGCCTTCGGCCCGACGACGGCATCGAGGTCCGCATAGATCTCTTCCTTGAGCGCAATGTCCTCGGTGACGTTTTCGATAACGAACTCCGCCTGCTCGAGAATGGCGGTGGTCGTCGAGGTGAAAATCTTGAGCATCAGATCTTCGATTTTCGGCAGCTCCTTTTTGCCGCCGAAGAGCCTTCTCATCTTGAGACTCTTCTCGATCGACTCCCGAACGCGATCCAGCGTGTCCTGGGACGTGTCGACGAGGAGTACGTCATGGCCGGCCTCGGCAAGGCTCTCGGCAAGACCGGTCCCCATCACGCCCGCGCCGACTACGCCAACCTTCACTTAGAGTCAGCCCGACTTGTCGGTGATGGGATCGGGGTTTTGCGCGGCCTGGAGATCTCCGTGATCTGCTGCGAGCAGCCGCTCCGCCTCTGCCTCAGACATCGACTGAACCTCGGTGTAGGCAAGGGCTACTTCGCCCAAGATCTGCTTTCCTCCCCAAAGTTCCGCCAGGGCGTCTGCCTGCTCCCTGATCGTGGGCCTGTCGAACGCGAGTGCAATCGGAACGTCCACAGCAAAAGCGGATCTGAGCCTCGCAACGAGACGAGTCGCCGTTAGCGAGTGCCCTCCCAGATCGAAGAAGTCGTCGGTAGCGCCAAAGCGTTCAACTTCCAGAACCTCTTTCCAGAGCGCTGCGATCAACTCCTCTGCGGGGCCGTTGGGGGCAACGCTTGTCGCTGCGGCCGGTACCTCCCTGCCGGGCTCGGGCAGAGCGCGCCTGTCGACCTTGCCGTTCGGCGTCATTGGGAACTGGTCCATTGAGACGAACTTCGCCGGCACCATGTACGAGGGGAGCTTCGACTCGCAAAGGCTCTTCAGGGACTCGGTCGCACCGTCGGGCAGGGCCGGCCGGCAATAAGCAACGAGCCTCAGGTCCTTGTCTCCCTTTGCCACGACCACTGCTTCTTCAACCGAGGAATGCGAGGAAAGGACGCTCTCAATCTCGCCAAGCTCAACACGGAACCCACGGATCTTTACCTGGTTGTCCAGCCTCCCCAGGAACTCGAGCTCGCCCGTATCCGCGATGCGAGCAAGGTCCCCCACCTTGTACATGCGGGAGCCCGCGGGGCCGTACGGGTCCGGAAGGAACCGCTCGGCCGTCAAGCCCGGTCTGTTGATGTACCCGCGGGAAAGGCCCGAACCACCGATGTACACCTCGCCGGAGAATCCTCGTGGGACGGCATTCAAATTCCGGTCAAGCAAATAAACGCAGGAGTTGGAGATGGGCCGGCCGATGGCGGGAATATCGGTCCCTTTCTCCACGATCGAGTAGGTCGAGAATGTCGTGTCCTCAGTCGGGCCATACAGGTTGTAGACGCGTTTAGCGTTCGACCGCTCATAAACGCGATCGACGAGATTTCCTTTGAGTGGCTCGCCAGGAAGGTTGACCGTCTTGACCGACGGGGGAAGCTCTCCGACCTCGAGAACCTCCGCCATAGCGGAGGGCACCATGTCCACGAGCGTTATGTCGGAGTCCTTCGGGAGGGAATGAAGCTCGAGCGCGTTCTCAACCAGGTGCACTTTGCCGCCGTAGGACAGGGTGACGAGTATCTCGAACACCGAGATGTCGAAGTTCACGGAAGTCGACGCCATGACCGAGGAGAGATCGTCGCCAAATTCTAGAGCCGCCCAACTCGCGAACTCCCTCACGCTCCTGTGCTCGATCGCAACTCCCTTTGGCCTTCCCGTCGACCCTGACGTGAACAGGATGTAAGCAAGATTGTTCTCACGCACCCCTGAGTCGGGCGGGGTGTCCGGCAGAGACGATGAATCCTCGAGCAGTTGCTGTAGCTCGAATACGACCGCCTCAGAATCGAGCTCCAGTGAGCTACTGCCGGCGAGAACCAGCTTCACTCCGGAGTCCTTCACCATCATCTCGATTCGATCCTTCGGGTAAGCCAAATCGAGGGGTACGTATGCGGCTCCCGCTTTGATCACGGCAAGCATGGCGATTATCAGACTCGGAGAACGGCCGAGAGAAAGTCCGACCATTAGTTCCGGACCTGCCCCCATGGCGATCAGACGGTGTGCAAGCCGGTTCGACGTGGATTCGAGTTCCGCGTAGGTGATGGTTTCGCCGCCAAACACCACCGCAGGCTTGCCGGGAATGCGGGCCGCCGATCCTGAGATGAGCTCGTGAATCAGCAGGCTCTCGTGGCGAGCAACGGGGGCCGGATTCCATTCTTCGATCAGCTCTTTTTGCTCTAACTCGGTCGCAATCGAAAGCTCGCCGACCGGACGCGTCGCGGACCTGGTGATGGTTTCGATGAGTCCCCCGAGTCTCTCGGCCAGCTCCTTGGCTTCTTGATCCAGAACCGCTGCGCGATCGAATGTGATCCGAATGACGGGCCTCTGCCCCGGAGCGACGACAACCGTCACGGGGTAGTTCGTCCTCTCGAGCCACGGACGGCCGTCGATCTTTATGGTCGATTCGTCGTCGTCCCAAACGGCGTCGAGCGGGTAGTTCTCGAATACGAGAATCGAATCGAAGAGGGGCTGACCGTGCTTTACGCCACTCCATGTCTGGATCTGTGGAAGCGGCGCGTAGGCGAACTCGCGGAGCTCCGCCTGCTCCTGCAGAAGGTTCTGCAGCCACTCTCCCACGGGGCGGCTGGGGTCGATCCTGACCCTCACCGGAACGGTGTTGATGAACAAGCCGGCTATCTGTTCGACATCCTCGATCTCATAGGGGCGAAGTGTTGTGGTTGCTCCGAAAACGACGTCGTCCGATCGCGTCAGAGATCCGATCAGCATCGCCCAGGCTCCGGCGACCACCGAGTTCGGTGTGAGGTGGTTAGTGCGGCAGAACGAGTCCAGAGTCTCCCCCACCTTTTCATCGAGCTCGATCTCGACCATCTGATACCCGGACCCGTCTGCGCGCCCTGTTGCAATTGGGGTGGGAGTTTCGAAGCCCTCGAAGAGCTGCTCGTAGTACCGCTGTGCTTCGGTTTGGTCGCGTGCGCCGAGCCACCTCACGAGCTCGCCGAAGTCTCCGCCCTCGAGATGTGGGGTGGTGCCCTTGATGAGCTGTTCATAAGCGGTCATCACGCCACCGATCAGCAACTGCGCGCTCCATCCGTCGAGCAGGGTGTGGTGGTGGCTCCAAATGACGGTGTGAGCAGAAGATGATTTCTTCACCAGGTCTAGGCGCATGAGGGGAGCCTTGGTGAAGTCGATGCCCTCTCTCGACGACTCTTCTATCAGCGACGCGATCTTGATTTCGGTGTCGCTTTCCGAGCTCCAGTCATGCACGACGAATTGAAGATCGACCTTGGGTTCGATTACGAAGTAAGGGCGCGTAAGGCCCTCCCACTCGATTGCCGATCGCAAGATGGGGTGGGCCCGGACCGCCTCCTGCCAAGACTTCTGGTATGCGCCGGAGTCGAGCTCGCCTTCGAGTTCGAGAATCACATGCTCGAAGTACAGACCCGACTGCGATGCGAGTGAGTGGAAGAGCAACCCCTCCTGCAGAGACGTAAGTGGCACTGCACCGGATGAGTCCGGGTGCCGGCGAAGGACTTCGGCTTCGTCCTCGTTGGCGGGTTCCCAGACCGGAGGGCCCTCGAGTGTTGCTGAAGAGGCGGCTACCGCTCCATTCGAGGTAACGGCCCCTTCTACGATCTGGAGGGTCTCTGGCTCGGGCCCCTTCCCCAGGGTTTCGACAACTTCCTTGAAACGCGCGGCGATGGACTCGATAGTGGTTTTGTCGTGAATGTTTGCCGAGTAAGTGAACGATGCCTTGGCAACTCCGCTTACCTCGAATACCTCGACATCGATCTCGTGCGCACGGGGCGCTTCTGCGTTGACCAGGGGGCCGAGCGGCCCTTCGATGGATGAGAACGCAGCGCCATCCCGCCCCGCACCTCCCGCCGACCCCAGGAAGTTGAAGGAGATCGTGGGATCGGGAAGAGCCTCGAGCTGGTGCCTCAGGTGCGGGTCGGAATGCAGGTAACGCAACACACCAAAGCCAACGCTCTCGCTCGGGATCGTTTGCAGGATTTGCTTTGCCTCTTCGAACGCCTCTTGCGGTGAACCCGGCTCGATCACCACTGGATGGATCGAGGTGAACCATCCGACGGTCCGTGAAAGGTCGGCTTCGTCGAACAGATCGGCCCGCCCGTGCCCCTCGCGGTCGACACGAACTGCGGCCCCGGTCTTCTCGTGAATGCAGATCGATAGCCCCGCGAGTAGTGCGGCCTCCAGGTCTCTGCCCTTCAGGGGAGTCGGGACCTCGACATGGATCTCCTCGGACGACTTCTGGTCGTTCAGGCCATTTTCGAAGTCGTGCGGTACGGGAAGCGCGCTGACGCTACCTCCCGCCGTCCAAAACTCGAGCTCGCTTTCGAAGTCCGGGGCCGCGTCTTTGAGCCGTTCGACCCAGTCCGAGTAGGAGGTGCTCGTTGGTATCTCGACATCGTCGTTTTCGTAAAGCTCTTGCAGGTCTTGGGCGATGACTCCCCACGACACCGCATCGATCGCCAGGTGATGGGCAACGAGGAGCAGGCGGCTATTCGCTTCATCGAGGGCCGCCGCGAACATTCGGCCCGCGGTGGGGTCAAGTGAAGTCTGGGCGCTCTCGAACGCTTGTTGGACCTCGCCTTCCGAGGCGGCAACAAAGAGAGGGACATCCGCCACTGCTTTGACTTCGAGCTCGTCCAGACTCAGCGCGGTCCTCAAGGTTTCGTGAATCTCGACGATGCGGCGGAGCGCTTTTTCGAGCCGATCCCGGTCGACAAGCGGAGGGAGCGAGACAAGTACGGCCTGGTTGAAGTGGCTGAGCCGGCCGAAGCCTTTTGCGAGAGCCCACCGCTGCACGGGAGAAAGCGGGTACCGCCTGCCTTCACTGCCGGCCCCCGATCCTTGATGCAAACCTGTAGCAGTTACAGGTACTTCATCTATTTCATGCTTTTCCTGTAACAGGTGCAGGTTCGCGTCAGTCTCCCGAGCGGCGGACTTCACCTCGCTGGCAACGGTTGCGAGCTCCTCTACGGTTTGGTGCTGAAACAGGTCACGAGGCCTTATCTTGAGACCCGCCCTGGCCGCACGCGAGACAACCTGAATCGAAACGATCGAGTCGCCGCCGAGCTCGAAGAAGTTGTCGCTGCGGCCCACGCGCTCGACGCCGAGAACCTCCTGCCAGATGGCTGCCAGCTGCTCCTCGGCCCCCGGGAGAGGGGCTTCGAACTCGGATCGGTCGGGGGCCTCGGGCGCCGGGAGCGCCTTCTTGTCGATCTTGCCGGCGGGAGTGAACGGGAACGCCTCCACTTTGATGAAGTGCGCGGGGACCATGTAGTCGGGAACCGACTCGACCAGGTGCAGCTTCAGCTCATCGGGTCCGGCAGCGCCGATGAAGTACGCCGCAAGCCTGCGCTTTGCGGCCTCGCCCACCGGGACAACCACTGCGTCTGAGACGGAAGGGTGCCTTTTCAAAGCTGCTGCGACCTCTCCAGGCTCGACCCGGAACCCTCTGATCTTTACCTGGTCGTCGATTCGGCCGAGGAACTCGATCCTTCCGTCGGAAAGGAATCTGCCCTTGTCCCCTGATCGGAAGATGAGGTCAGCGGAGTCCTCGGAGATTGGGTCGTTTACGAACCGCTGTGCGGTCTCCCCCGCAAGGCCGAGGTAGCCGCGCGCGACCCCGGCCCCCCCGATGCAGATCTCGCCCGGCACTCCGATGGGGGCCGGATTGAGATCTCGGTCGAGGATGTAAATCTTCGCCCCGGTTATCGGCTTGCCGATGTCGGAGGGATCGCCCTTGAGATCGGGCTCTACGTAGGCCGCCGTACAAATGCATGTGGTCTCGGTCGGCCCATACAGGGTCACGACCCTCGGGTTGCCGAACGACGGCCGTCCGAGCAGCTTGTCCCCTCCTGCGGAGAGCAGACGAAGCGACTCCGGCATCGCCCGTTCGGAGGCCAGCAGAAGCTCCATCATCGGAGTCGGTGCAAAACAAAGGGTCACGCCGAACGCGTCGACCCAGTCCACAAGCTCGTCGGGATCCCGGCGTGAGTCTTCCGGGATGACGGTCAGCTTGGCCCCCCTGCAAAGCGGGGGCCAGGTCTCCCACACCGTCGCGTCGAAGGAGATCCCCGCGATCTGCGACGCGTGATCCTTCGGAGTGATTTGGAATTCGTCGATGGCCCAGTTCACGAGGTTCGTCAGTCCGCGGTGTTCGATCGCGACTCCCTTTGGCCTGCCGGTCGATCCCGACGTGAAGATGACGTAAGCCAGTGAGTCCAGCCTGTCATCCACTCGCGGCGCGTCGGCCGCTTGCAAACCAATCTCCCCGGAGTCCTTGTCCAGAAGAACAACCGTCACTCCTGTCGGGAGCTTCTCCTGCAACCTTTCGATGGTGACGGCCACGGAGGCGTCTGAGTCTTCGATTATCTTGGCGATTCGAGACGCCGGGTTGACCGGGTCGATTGGCAGGTAAGCCCCACCCGACTTCATCGCGGCAAGCTGAGCCGCGATCAGGTCTGCGCCTGGGGGCAGAAGGAGTGCGACGGGGGCATCTCTTCTGGCCCCCTTCTTGCGGAGAAAGTGCGCAAGGCGGTTCGCATGCTCGACAAGCTCTTTGTAGGTGAACCTTCCGTCCGGCCCCTCCAGCGCCTCGGCGTCCGGCGTCGCTTGCGCGACTGCGTCGATCATTCGGTGGACGAAGCCGTCGGAGTTCGCCGCGGCCGTGGCACTGAACTCGATCACCTTCTGCTTCTCGCTCGCGTCCGTCATGCCGAGCGCAGTAAGCGTTACGCCCGGATCGTCCACAATCGATTCGAGCAGATGCATGTAGTGACTGAGCATCCGCTCGGCCGTTTCCGGCTCGATCAGATCGAGCGCGTACTCGAAATAGCTTTCGAGCGCCCCCCCGCCCTGGTCTGCAACACCGATCGTCAGATCGAACTTTGCAGTACCCGGAGCGATCCCTCGGATCGCACCTTCCCCGTATGTCTGAATCTCGAGGCCGGGCAGGTGGTACTCCTCGTAAGGAGCGTTCTGGTGCGTGTATGCAATCTGAAAGATCGGGTTGTGGCTTAGTGCGCGGTCGGGCTTGATCGCCTCCACGATCTTCTCGAACGGCACCTCGTCGTGATCCAGTCCGCCTGCAACGACGTTGACCATTCGGTGAATGAGCTCCCTGAAAGTGGGGTTGCCGCTCATGTCCGCACGCAGCGGCAGCATGTTGTTGAAGTAGCCGATCAGGTTGCGAAGCTCCTGGCGTCTTCTCCCCGCGGACGGGGTCCCGATTACAACGTCTTCGCTTCCCGAATACCGGAATACGAACGTGGCGAGCGCCGCCATCATCGTGGTGAACAGCGTTACGCCCTCGCGCCTTGATAGCTCGCGCAAGCGGTCTGCGAGTGAAGCTGGTACCTCGAAGTCGATCATTCCGCCGCGGAAGCTCTGCACCGCGGGGCGCGGGTGGTCGAACGCCATGTCGGCCTCCTCCGACCCCGCAAGGTGCTCTTTCCAGTAGGCGACCTCGGTCTCCAGTGTCTCCGGGTTCAGCCATTCGCGTTGCCATGCGGCGTAGTCCGCGTACTGGATGGGGAGAGGCTCCAGGCTCGGCTCGCGTTTCTCGAGCTGCGCTTGGTACAGCTCGGAGATCTCGGCGTGAATGATCGCCGGAGTCCAACCGTCGTAGACGATGTGATGGAAGGTCATCAGCAATACGTGCTCTTCTTCGGACAGGCGAAGGAGCGCGCAGCGAACGAGCGGCCCTCTAGTCAAATCGAACGCCTTCGTGGCCTCGGCCTCGAACAAGCTAACGGCCTCCGCTCGCCGCTCGCCGGCATCGAGGTCGCTCAGATCGATGAGTGGAATGTCAAGTCCGTCGAACGGCCGGATCAAGGCGCGGGCCTCGCCGTCCGATTCGACGAAGCTCGTTCGCAGGATCTCGTGTCTGTCGATCAGCGCGTTGATGCTGTTACGCAAAGCCTGTTCGTCGAGCTCACCCTTTAGCTGCAGATCGAACGAGATGTTGTAGAGAGGGCTCTCGCCGTGAAGCTTGTCCAGAAACCAGATCTGCTCCTGGCCGATCGAGATTGGCAGCAGGCCGTCGCGGGAAATTGAAACGATCGGTGGCTCGTTCAGGGCTTCAACTTCGTGTCTGGACTGCAGATCTTCGACGTGCAGGGCCAGCCCTTCGATTGTCGAGTGCTCGTAGAGATCCTGAAAACTGATCCTCACGCCGAACTCGCGCTCGATTCCGTCGAGGACCGTAAGACCCGTAATCGAGGTGCCGCCAAGCTCGAAGTAGTCAGAGTCGGGCGAAAGTGACTCCGCTTTTAGCGCATCCGTCCATATCGCAGCGACCTTCCTCTGCGACTCGGATGCGTAGTCGCCTCTCATGGGAAGGGTCGCGACGGCAGCCTCTGCGACCGACTCGGGGACCTGGTAGCTCCTTACCGACTCCCCGGTGAAGTCGTCCCCTATCTCCCTGCACCACACCCGCGAGCGATCGAACCGGTAAGAGGGCATCTCGATCTTCGGAATCTTCGCTCCCTCGTAGTACGCGTCCCAATCGATCTTTCCCCCTGCCATATAGAGCTCGACCACCAGCTCGTACGGGTCTTTGCGAACGACCGGCCGCACGTCGAAGATTCCTTCGCCGCCAACCCTCTCGATCTCACGGGACAGAAGACCTCCGGCCCCCATCTCGATGAAGATGGGATGGCGGGGCCCGACGCTCAGAAGCATCTCCTCCAGCCGCTCTGTGTCGAGAGGGGGTTGAGCAGGATCCTGTAGAGCGACCTCTACGGCTTCGGGAAGCGGGAGTCCGTCCCGCACGACACGAACCGCAAGGTTGCCCCGGCCCGTTCCGGCAACCGCCGATTCACGGACTCCGAATCTCGTCAGCGCCGCGTGCAGGCAGTAGTGAACGAAGAGAACCTCCACCGCGCGCGTTGAGGCGCGTCCGTCGAGGATGTCCCGGAACTCTTCAGCTGCTCTGTGGAACGCGGGGATCCTTTCCAGACTCTCGACGTCTTCTGCCGTGAACTCGACGTCTCCGGAGAAAAGGAAGATCAAAGGACGCGCTTCTGGCGGCGACGGCCTGGGGGCCGGAGCGTTGCCGGTCTCTGTCAGCCACTTCTCCAAGTCATCGACCGACTTCACAACGGTGGCCGCGCGGAAACGATGGTCGTCGCGTCCGGCAGTCATCGTCTGGGCGATCTCCGCAAGTGAGTGAGATGTCTGACCCATTTGAGCGGCGGTGAGCTCGGCCACTTTCCTGAAGCTCTCCTCTGTCCTTCCGCCGACCTTGACGATGAAGCGCCCTCCGTTGGTCGCGCGTCCTCCGACCGAAAGTCGGGGCGGGGCCTGACCAACTACCATGTGCACGTTGGTTCCTGCCAGGCTGAACGAGCTCACTCCGGCCACCCGGGGGCCGAGTGCTTCCCAGTAGCTGAGCTCCGAGCTGACGCGGACAGGCCCGGAGTCCCAATCGATCAACGGGTTTGGATTCTGGAAATGAAGCGAGGGGTACAGGACCTGGTTCTCGACGGCCAAAACCGCCTTGACCAGCCCTGCAATTCCGGCGGCGTGATCGAGATGTCCGATGTTGGTTTTGACAGAGCCAATCGGAACGGGGAGATCGCGGGGGCCGTATGCGGCGAAGGCGTCGTTCAGCCCTTGCACCTCGAGAACGTCGCCCAGACGCGTACCCGATCCGTGAGCCTCGATGTAACCGACCGATGCGGGTTTGATGCCGGCGGCTTCCCAAGCGGCCGTGATCACTTCGGTCTGCGCCGCGGGGCTGGGCGCGCTGAGCCCATTGGAGCGGAACCCGTTTTGGTTAACCGCGCTTCCCTTGATGACTGCGTGAATATGGTCGCCGTCCTCGAGCGCGTTTTGCAGAAGCTTCAGAACAACGACCGCTCCGCCCTCACCGGCGGCGGCGCCGTCGGCCGACGCGTCGAAGGCCTTGCACCTTCCGTCCGGCGACATGATCTCGGTGAACTTCTGTGTTACCTCCAGCGGCTCCGGCACCACGATGAGAGCAAGGCCCCCCGCAACGGCAAACCGTGAACGCCCCGTTCGAAGTTCCATGCAAGCTTGATGAACGGCAACCAGTGAGGAGCAGCATCCCGCGTCGATCGAAACGGCGGGCCCGCGGAAGTCGAACTGGTAGGCGACCCTTCCAGGCAGAGCCGACGGTGCGTTGCCCAGAAGCTCGAGAGGATCGGTTTGTTTCAGCAGATCCTCGTACTCGGGCCTCGGTGCGCTGAGGTAGACGCCCGTCGGAGTCCCCGCCATTTTGGAGGGGCGGTATCCCGAGTTCTCGATCGCCGTAAGGACGAGCTCGAGCATCAGTCGCTGCTGCGGGTCCATGAACTCCGCTTCCTTCAGCGAGATGTTGAAGAAGCGGTAGTCGAACTGGTCGATACGGTCGAGAAGGCCCATCCGGGAGTAGGTCCTGGAAGGGTCGATCGTTGTGTACTTGAGCCTCTCGGGGCTGACGTCGGAGACCGAATCTGTCCCGGAGGCGAGGTTCGCGTGGAAAGAGCCAGCGTCCGAGGCGCCGGGGAACAAACACCCCATGCCGATTATCGCGACGTCGCCCGCTGCCGCCACCAAGGCCGTTCCTCCCTTTTCTTCGCGCCCTATCCCCCCGCGGTGCTACTAACGAGCCTTTTTGAGGGTGACTCGCCCTCTATAAAGAGGGGGCGGTCAATTTTGTCAGATATGTGCCGGACGGGTGAGGCCGAGGCCCGCATATCAATAAAGGGGGACTACGCTGGTTGGTGTTCCCCAGGAGGTCTATGAAGAGGGCATGTGCTGCATTTGTGCCGATTCTGCTCCTCGGCGCCTGCGGCGGGCCTGCTACTGAAGCCTCGTCCGCACCAAGGCGCGAATGCGTGGTCGATAAGCCGGCGGGAGTGATCCCGGGATGGCTGACCGTGGAGGAATTCCATAGGGCCAACGCCGCGATCGATCAGGAGATCGGGAGTCGGTTCGGCGAGCAGGGAAAGGAGCGGCCGAGCCTCCCTCTTTCCCGCGGATACATCGGCACTACGCACGACGTGCGGACCAGGGAGTTCGTCATAGTTGTCGATCCGGGTCTCGTGAACCTGAAGGAGCTAGAAGAGAGGCTTCGACAGGTCCTAGTCGCGGCCCAAGGCTCAAGCCCTGGCTCCGCTCCCGCCCTCAGGGTGCAGGCAGGATGTTTCACGAGCGAGGAGTTGATCGAGGCCCAGAGAGTCATCACATTAGAAAGAAACTGGCATCCGCGCGCTTCGTCGATCAACTACAGCGTTACCCTCGACGCTTCGGATTCATCGTTCGTACTCTCAATGGACAAGAAGGATCTCGACGTGGCCGACGCTCTCAAGAAGAAGCTCGGCGGCCGCGTGAAGTTCGACTTCCGAGGCGCTCCCCGCCGGCTGGGACTTAGAAACCCCCGATAGGGGGTGAAATCTATAATCGGCCATCTATTTCGGCCCCCGTGCTCGCGGGGATAAAGGAGAGCTCTCAATGAACAAAGAGCAGTACGACAAGGTTCAGAACGGCAAGGGCTTTATCGCTGCGCTCGATCAGAGCGGGGGAAGCACTCCGAAAGCGCTCGAGAAGTACGGTGTCAAGCCGTCCGAGTACGAGGGCGACGACGAGATGTTCCGCGTCATGCACGAGATGCGGACCCGGATCATCAAGAGCCCGGCCTTTACAGGTAAGTCGATCGTGGGAGCCATCCTTTTCGAAGGGACCATGGAGCGCGACATAGACGGGCAGGGGTCGGCGGAGTACCTGTGGAGCGAGAAGGAAGTTGTGCCTTTTCTGAAGGTCGACAAGGGGCTGGAAGATGAGGACCAGGGGGTCCAGGTGATGAAGCCGATTCCGGAACTCGACGGGGTATTGCACCATGCCACCGAGCACGGAGTTTTCGGTACGAAGATGAGGTCGGTGATCAAGCTGGCCAACCCCGCGGGGATCGAGCGAATCGTCGCTCAGCAGTTCGAAATCGCCCGCGACATCCTCGATCACGACCTCGTTCCTATTCTCGAGCCGGAAGTCGACATCAACAGCCCTGAGAAGGCTGCAGCCGAAGATCTCCTCAAGACCGGCATCGCGAAAGGTCTCGCCGAGCTCCCCGACGGCGCCGTTGTCATGTTGAAGCTGACGCTGCCCGACACTCCGAACCTCTACTCCGACTTCGTTCAGGATCCTTCGGTGCTGCGCGTCGTTGCTCTGTCGGGCGGGTACAGCAGAGAGAAGGCCAACGAGCTCCTGGCGCAAAACAATGGAGTGATCGCGAGCTTCTCCCGGGGACTTACGGAAGGATTGTCGGCCCAGCAGAGCGACGAAGAGTTCAACGCAACGCTCGAAAAGGCGATCAGCGGAATCTACGAAGCATCCGTAACGTAAGGCCGTTCGGTGGGAAGCGAACCAAACGGCGCTGGCGACTCCGATCATCTGAAGTCTGAGATTCGAAGTTTCGTCGGCTCGGCATTCAAAGGCAAAGAGCTCACCGACAACGAGGACATTTTTGCGTCCGGTGTCGTGAACTCCTTGTTTGCCATGGAGCTGATCACATTCCTCGAAGGCACCTACTCGATAACGATCGAGAACGAGGACCTCGAGCTCGAGAACTTCTCGACGGTCGACAAGCTCGTCGAGCTTGTCGAACGAAAGACTGCATCGAGCGCAGCAGCATCTTGAAGAGTCCGGCGGAGGCGTTTCGTTCATTCGCCGCGTCGGAGATCGTGCCGCGCGCAGAGTCGATCGATCAGACCGGCGATTATCCCGACGAAGTCATCAAAGGGCTCGGTGAAGCCGGTTTCCTAGGGGCGACGATCTCGAGCGATTACGGGGGCATGGGAATGTCCGAGCTCGAGTTCGGCCGCGTCTCGGAAGAAGCGGGGGCCGTCTGCTCATCGACTCGCGGTCTTCTAACTGTGCAGGGCATGGTCGGACATGCGCTCGAGCGATGGGGAACGCCGGATCAAAAGAAGACCTGGCTACCGAGGCTCGCAACCGGGGAGACCATCGCAGCCTTCTGCCTGACTGAAGAGCAAGCCGGGAGCGACGCGCGCAGCGTCGGTGCGTCGGTCGACCGCCACGACCACGAGGTCGAAGTGACCGGCAAGAAGCTTTGGATCACGTTCGGTCAGATCGCGGGCCTATTTCTCGTGATCGGCCAGCACGACGGGCATCCGACTGCGGTGCTCGTCGAGCGCGACCGGCCCGGCTCCCGCACCGTTCCAGTTACGGGACAGCTTGGGATGCGCGGGGCGATGCTCGCAGAACTTCACCTCGAGAACTGCAGGCTTCCGGTGGCGAACCTCGTTGGCAAGCCCGGCTTCGGTTTCACGCACGTGGCCGGGGCAGCGCTCGATCACGGAAGGCACAGCGTTGCCTGGGGGTGCGTTGGCACCGCGCGGGCATGCCTCGAGGCTAGCGTCGGGCACGCAACTACCCGGCAGCAGTACGGCGCTCCGCTTGCGGATCATCAGCTGATCAGAAGAAAGCTGACCGAGATGTTCACCGGGGTGAAAGCGGCACGCCTTCTGTGTGAGTCCGCCGCAAGGCTTCGTGACTCGAAGGATCCCGGAGCTCTTTCCGAGACGATGACGGCCAAGTACTTCGCTTCTCGCATGCTCGCCGAAGTAGCAACAGAGGCCGTCCAGGTGCAAGGAGCGGCCGGCATCAAGGGAGGTTCCGGCGTCGAGCGTTTCTACCGTGACGCCAAAGTGATGCAGATCATCGAGGGAACCGACGAGATGCTTCAGCTGACGATCGCAGACTTCGCCATTCGCCAGCAGGCCACTTAGGCCCACTAACCTCATGGCGGCAATCGATCAGGTCGCGGTTTGGGTCCCTCCGGATCTGGTTCCGGTTAGCTCCCTTCCCGAGCGCGCCTCCTTCGACGAGCAGGATCTTGCCGTAGTCGACTCGCTTGGAATCTCGACGGTGGCCGAGTCGGGGTTGCCGGGGGCCGAGCTCGCGGCAAATGCTGCCGGCGAGCTCATCAACGCCGGAGTCGATCCAGAACAGGTCGACGCCCTGATTGTTGTTCAGGGAAGAGTGCCCGAAATGCTCATGACTTCGGAGGCAACGCGCGTGCAGTCGATTGCAGGACTGGCAAAGGCCCCCACGTTCTCGGTTGGAGACCTCGGATGCGTCTCGATCAACGCCGCTCTCGCAGTGGGATCCGCGCTTGTTAACTCGGGTGGCGCGAAGACGGTGATGCTCGTCCACGGAAGCAAGCCTCCGGCCCCCAAGCGCTACAGAAAACCGGTGACGATCAACGGGGAAGGCGGCATCGCGATGACGCTGACAGCGGACGGACCGATCGAGATAGTCGACTCCCACCTCGAAAGCAACGGCGAGTACTGGGACCTGTACAGGGTCGACTACAAGGACAAGCCGGAGGCCGAATGGGTCGAGGAGGCGAAGAGCCTCAAGACCTATTCGTTTCAGCTCGCCGTCGAAAGCCGCAACCGATTCCGCGCGATCAACGAGATGATCCTGGAGAGGAACGGACTCGCGTTGGGGAACATCCAGCACTTCGTTATGCAAAACCTTTCGCTCGGAGCGTTTCGTTTCTACGAAGAACTCCTGGGGATCACATTCGCCCGGGCCTGCTACGACAACCTCGGTCGCTACGGACACCTTGGGTCCATGGACATCGTTCTCAACTTGAAGACCGGCATCGACTCCGGCGAGTTTTCAAAGGGCGACCAGATTCTCGTCATGAACAACAGCCCGGTGGCCGCATGGGCGAGCTTGCTGATCCGGATTCGATGATGAAGACGATCAAGTGCGCGGTCTGGGACCTGGACAACACGGTCTGGAAAGGCATCCTGCTCGAGGACTCCGAGGTTTCGCTGAACCCGGATGCAGCCGTCGTCATAAAGGCCCTCGATTCGCGCGGCATCTTGAACTCCGTCGCAAGCCGTAACCACCTGGAGGCGGCAAGGGCCAAGCTCGTCGAGCTGGGGCTCTGGGACTACTTCCTATATCCGCAGATCAACTGGAACTCGAAGGACTCCTCCGTCGCGGCGATAGCAGAAAGGTTGCGCATCGCAACCGACACGTTCGCCTTCATCGACGACCAGCCGTTCGATCGCGAGGAGGTGTCGTTCACGCTTCCCGACGTTCGCACCTACGACGCCGCGCTCATCCCAACCCTGCCAGAGCTGCCGGAGTTCAACCCGGTGGTAACTGATGAAGGGGCGTCGCGGAGGTTGATGTATATAGCGGAGATGCGCCGCGATGAGGAGGAGGCGGAATACACCGGGCCGAAGGAGGAGTTTCTCGCAGGACTTGCCATGAACTTTCGGATCTTTCCCGCCCGCGACCAGGACCTGGCGCGAGCGGAGGAGCTCACGGTCAGGACAAACCAGCTCAACACAACGGGCCGCACATACTCCCTTGAAGAGCTACGAGCGTTCACCAACTCCTCCGATCACATTCTGCTGATGGCAGAGCTCGAGGATCGCTTCGGGACCTACGGAAAGATCGGCCTCGCGCTAATTGAGAAGTCGCAGAACAACTGGATTCTCAAGCTTCTTCTGATGTCGTGCCGTGTCTTGTCGCGCGGCGTCGGAGCGGTGCTGCTGAATCACATAATGCGGTCGGCCGAAGAGGCGGGGGCCGGACTCGTCGCAGAGCTGATCCCGAACGACCGCAACCGCATGATGCTCGTCACACTCCGGCTGGCGGGCTTCAAGGAATCGGGCCGGGATGGCGATCTGATGCTTCTGGAAAATACGAAGAGGGAAGTTCCGCCGGCCCCCAGCTGGCTCAAGATCGACGCGGTGCCCGTTTAGCCTGACGTGCTCCCTCAGGTGACGTCGGCGATGTCAGGACGGGTGCAGGGTTTCGTCAGGCAAGGCCGCCGGGAGTCCGCATACCCATAGGTATGTGGGCGACCGAGAACGCAGCATGGCGGAATCCTGCGCCGCCCTAACGCGGCGAAGTTGCCTGAGGGTGCACTAGGTTCCTTTCGGAGACTTCTTCGCTGCGTCGGCTTCCATCTGTTCCCTGAGACTCTTCGGGCGCATGTCGGTCCAAACCTCGTCGATGTAGGCGAGGCAATCCGCCTTCGGGCCGCTCTTACCGACGGCCTTCCACCCAGCGGGGATCTCCTTGAAGTCGGGCCAGATCGAGTACTGCTCCTCGTCGTTGACGACCACGTTGTAGGTGGTCTTGTCTTCTTCCTCGTCCGGCATAGTGCGGCTCAGCCTACCCAAAGTTGTCCAGTTGCTCGACTCCCTAGACTGCGAGCCCATGAAACGACAAGACCCGATCATCGAAGGCCAACTTGCAGAAAGAGCGCAAGAGACTCTGGCTGCGATAGCGGCGGATCTCGAACGCACGGCCGACGAGCCCGGCCCCGACCCCACGCTTGCCTCCGGCCTCAGCGGAATTGCCCTGTTCTACGGATATCTCGCGCAAAGCGGATCGGCGGAAGCAGGCGCCCTGTGCGAGCACCTGATCGATCGCAGCTTCGAAGAAGTGGGCCGGCTTGGCCTCGGCGCGCAGCTTTACACGGGGTTCACGGGAGTCGCGTTCGTAGCAGCGCATCTCGAGGGAAGGGGGCTGCCCGCGCAAGATGCGGACACATTCGACGAGGTCGACAACGCCCTGATCGGCCACCTTTCGCGAGATGAATGGGACGGCGACTACGACCTGATATCCGGCCTTGCCGGAATCGGCGCGTACGCGCTCGAACGCATGCCCTCGGAAAACGCGGCGGATCTACTGAAACTGGTGGTAGAAAAGCTGGACTCGCTGGCCCAGGAAGACGCGGGCCGGGCCCGCTGGTTCACTCCCCCCTCGCTGCTCCCACCCGAGACGACGGAGAGACATCCCGACGGCTTTTACAGCCTGGGAGTCGCGCATGGATGGCCGGGGGCCCTTGTCGTTCTAGCGGGAGCGGCCAACGCCGGAATCGAACCCGAGCGAAGCCGCAAGCTCGCCGAGATGGCCGAGAGCGCGCTCCTCGACGAAAGGCTGGCCGCATCACCGTCGTGTTTCCCGATGATCGTCGGGCCGGGCATCGAGCCGATCCCCGCAAGGTCGGCCTGGTGCTACGGAGACCCCGGCATCGCGGCAAGCCTGCTAGCGGCCGCAGATGCAATTGGAAACCAAGCGATGCGCGATGCCGCGATCGACATCGCCTTGAATGCGATCAGCAGACCGGCGGGCGACACCGGAGTAGTAGATGCATCGGTGTGTCACGGAGCGGCGGGCCTTGCACACCTGTATCACCGGGTCTTTATAGGAACGCAGGACGAACGCTTCCGCGATGCATCGACAACCTGGTTCGAGAAAACGCTGGAGCTTCGGAAAGAGGGGGCCGGGCCGGGCGGCTACGCGGTGTTCACGCCGGCGATGGACCAAACATGGACCCCGGACCCGGGCTTTCTTGTGGGGGCCGCCGGCGTGGGCCTTTCCCTTCTAAGCGCAACCTTCGGAATAGAGCCGCAATGGGACCGCCTGCTACTAGCCTCGCTCCGAGATGAGGCCAACCCCTAGCCCGGCCCCGCGCGAATCGAGAAAGGGTCTCGAATTCGTCCGCGATCCGGCCTTAACTCAGCAATATTCACGATTCGCGCGCCGAAGCTGACCGTACCGGGAGTATGGGATTACGGAGTCGGGATTCCGAGGTCCTTGCAGATCTTTCGGCAAAGCAAGTCGCTGATCTCACTGTGACGAGGGACAGCGGATCTGGCCCCGTTGGCGGGATTCCCCCACCAAGAATGCCGTGCTCCTTCTCGAATGAGCCGACATCCGTTGAGTCGCAGGTGAGCGTGAAAGGCGCGACGCTTCAAGTGGTGATGGTGACTTCTTCGAATCCATCTCCTGCTGCGTTTCGAGCCGAGTCGCGGTTCATCTCAAGTGCCTCGGCCAGCGCTGAACTTAGATTGGCCATGAGTTCGTCGCGAGTCTCGCCTTGGGAGTTCACGCCGGGGATTTCCTCGATCCAACCAACCCACCAAGGCCCGTCCTGTTTCACAACCGCCTTGAACTCAGTTTTCACATAACAATCCTACGCTCGATCCGTTTCTTGGCGCGGCGCAGTCGCCAGGCAACGTGGCCTCCAATTCATCCGCTTGCCCGCGCAACGCGACCTGGATTTGCTCCTCTTCATCGGTCGCCTCGTTGAAGAGCTGATGCGACAGGATGGCGTGCAGGATGAGCTCCCAGCCGGTCAGTACCCTCGTTCCGCTTGGCGATATGGCTTCTCGGAGCGCCACAAATTCCTTGACCGGCCCCCTTTTCTCGTAGAGACTGCCTCGACGGCATTCGACGGTGGGAGGAATACATTGACAAGCAAGTCCGGGCGCAAGCTCGTCCTCAGCAAGGAAACAGTGCGTGACCTGACTTCACCTGAGCTCAAGACAGCAAACGGTGGAATGAGAAAGATCACCGAGCAGCCTTACTGCTTCCCTTCGGGAGCAACGTGGTTCGCTCCCTGCGGCCCAACCTATGACGGGTCGGTGTACTGCCAGGACCGCTAGTTCGACAAGGAGTCAATAAAAACGGCCCCCGATCGGGGGCCGTTTTTTACTTCTGGATCCGACCTTATGTGCAGTCGACTACCTGGCCTGCATAGGTGACTGGGCGGCACTGCACCAGCGACTGACAGTTCGACTCCGTCCAGCAAATGAACTGGTGGGTCTTGGGCGGAGCGCCTCCGTTGGCCTTCTGCAGTTCCCCGTCCCCCAGCGCTCGAAGCGTCTCTTTGCTCAGGGTCAACTTACGCGTCTGCTTCATCTGATTCCCTCCATGTAGCCGTCGGCCCGACACTACCGGCCCCCGCTCTCTGAGTAAAGGCCGGTCACTGGCGGACGAAAAATACAAAAGCGGACCGCTGGTGTCGAAAATGTTCCCTATATGGAACTGACGTGCAAGAGCGCGGCGCTGGTGTCGAAAATGTTCCCGACGCGAACGGTCCGGGCGGTGCGGGCCTATGGACAGGCCCCCCGGCGGCGGGCCAAACTACGGCCCTGATGAAAGCCCGGCTTCTTAGCTCCCCCAAGCTGCGCAGGACGTTCCTCGCGCTTACCAACAGGTTTCAGAATTGGCTCCTCCTCGGGTCGCTCATCTCAGTCGTCGTTCTGTTTGTGTGCGGCCTCATCTTTTGGGGGGTCGAACGCTCGTCCAACCCCCAGGTCAAGGGTGTCGGGTCCGGCCTCGAGTGGGTTTCGCTTACGCTGCTCGCACAGTCCACTCCTTGGGACATCGTCACCGGGGTCGGAAAGTTCCTCTATTACCTCGTGCTATTTGTCGGAGTCAGCCTGGCCGCTATGGCCACCGGCGCGATCGCATCAAAGCTGGTCGAATACGTAATGCGAAAGGGTTCGGGAATGGGCAGAGCAAAATACAAGAAGCACATCGTCATCTGCGGATGGAACAGCCAGGCCGCCGAGATTCTGCGCGAGCTCCACGCGGAGGAGGTCGAGGAGAAGAGGCCGATCGTCATTCTGGCCGAGCTCGACGCGACCCCGACGCGCGATCCCCTGGTGACGTTCGTACGGGGCGTGCCGTCAGACAGCGAGGATCTGATGCGCGCGTGCATCGACAAGGCCGACACGGCAATCATCGTCGCCGACACCACCAACCCGAACGTCGGCCCGGACGACCGCGATGCTAAGACGCTTCTCACGACCCTCGCCGTCGAGTCGATAAACCCGGCCTGCTACACCTGTGTCGAGGTCGTCCGGTCCGAGAACCGCCAGCATTTCGAAAGGACGCGGGCCGACGAGCTCGTCGTTAGTGCCGAACTAACGGGCGCTCTGCTTGCAAGCTCTGCCGTAACGCATGGCCTGAGCAGACTCGTCAGCGATCTCATCACTCACCCGCAGGGCAACGAGTTCTATGCGCTGACAGCCCCCGCTTCCGTCGCCGGAAGCACCTTCGGGGACACGATGATCCACCTCAAGGAGCATCACGATTGTGTGCTGGTAGCTGTGGCCGAGGCCGAGGGGCAGTACACCCTCAACCCACCCTTCAACTCCCCCATCAGGGAAGGCGACCGCCTTCTGGTCATATCGACAAGGGAGCTCACAAGTCTTGGGGAGTTCGGCCCGGCAATGAGGTAAGCCGCTCAGAACTACCGCGCAGAGGCGCGACTACTATGGCCCCCAATGCCCTCAGACAACCAGCCCCCTTCAGACAACCAGACGGACCAACCAGCAGGCACGCCAACCGGTTCTAGGGCACATCTAAAAAGCAGGCTCAAGTCCGGGACGATCAACTGGCTGAAGGACACCTTGAGCGGACTTGTCATCGCGATCGGAACGCTCCTGGTCGGGATGATCCTCGTGCAGCTGGGTCTTGCGACCGAGGGACAGGAGTTCGACTTCAGCGTCTTCTCGCCGCTCGAGTTCTGGAAGAGCTTTAAGGGACTGGTCGTCGCGTGGTCGCAGTTCAACGCGTGGGTCCTTTTCGCGCTCGGCCTGATCCTTGCCGGCGCGACGTATGTCGTTTACCGCAGATGGAAAGCCGGACGCCCCTCGGTCCGCGACGACGACCCGACCGTTTCTTTCGTCGAGCGACTCGAAAGTGCGTTTTCTAGCCTCAAGGTGGCTGGAGCGCTGGGTCTCGTTGCGGCTCTGTTTCTCGGTGCCTACGTCTACCAACAGTACCTGTGGCGCGTCGCGCTGCCGGTCCCAGAGGGGCAGATCGGCGTTGCTTTCAGCCGGCAGGTAGGTAGCTCCGAGGCCCGCGACCAACTGGCCGACTACATGGAGCAGATGGGGCACGAGAGCAAGGTCGTCATGCGCGACCTTCCCGTCCGCTTCGACGCAACCGATGTAGACCGCGCGCAGGCGATGGCAAGAAGGATCAATGCAGACGCGGTCGTCATATACAGAGAAGAGGGCACCGCCCGTCCGGGAGCCACCGGCCAGAACGGGGGGTCTCCGCAGAAGAACTACGTGGCCCACATCGCGTTCGCAGATCCGGCCCTCGGCATCGAGGTACCGGTGCCTCAAAGGGCCAACGACGGGAAAGTCCAGTCGGTTTCCTTCCGTTCGAAAGAAGGCGTGCAAACGCCTCGCCTCGAGATGAGCGACGTCGGCAGGCTCATGGAGGCCACTGCCGGAATTTTGATGTACGACCAGGACCGCTACCTTCCGGCCATCGCTCACCTGCGCAATGCAGTCTCGCCGGGGAGATCCGACAGAGCCGACGGACTCACGCTCTTTTATCTCGGGAACGCGCAGTACCTGATCGATCAGGAGGAAACTGCAATCGCTTCCTTCGACGAGACGATCGCCGCGTTCGAGGCGAGGGGTTCGAACCTAAGCATCCAGGAACGTTTCGTTCTGGCAAAGGCCTACTCGCAGAGGGCTGACATCCATTTCCACAACGGCAGGATCGACCAGTCCGAGGAACTTCTACAGAAAGCCGTTCAGCTGAGAGAGCCGATAGACAAAGACGAGTCGGCCCTGGAGGACCCCGTCATATTCAGGCGGTTCCACGAAACATTCGGCGCCGTTTATGTAGAGCTGATGGACATCGCCATCAGGCGAGACGATCCGGAGACGCAGGCCCTTTGGGTAAAGCGCGCGAAGGACGAGGCCAAAGCCCTACTCACTCTGAAAGACGATGACCGCGCCAAGACCAGCGCCATCTGGCTGACCTATCGGACCGGCGACTGCGAGGCCGGGTACAAGATGGCAGGCGACATTCTCAGGGAAAACCCGGACGACATCTACGCGCACAGAGCCGTATCGCGTCTGGCGGGCTTGAGAAGCGGATTCCTGGCCCTCGAGTCGGAAACCCATCTCAACGAAATCATCTCCAGGCGGCCGAACAGCCTTCCAGAACAGCAAACCCTGCTGAACCAGTGGTCTCTAAAAACGGCCCTCCTCGACAGCGCCTTCATCGATAAGCAGCGAGAGACCGTCGACAAGATTCTCACCATCGACCCGAGCAACATCGAAGCGTTGGAAGAGCTCGTCAGCTCCACCGATATCTACGCCGGCTTTCATCTCAACCCCTCCGCAGTGGGTTCACCGTTCGGCGGACTCAGGGGTCACGTTCCGACCATTCGAACTGTGCAGAGCAAGCTGCTCAGAGACCCCGAAGAGCTGAAGCGCGTCGTAAAGTTCGTCGACGACGCACGGCCATACGTGACCAGGTGGGCCCAGGAGGTCGAGCCGAACTCAGCCACTCCTCTTGTGTACGGGCTGCGTCTTTCTTCCAAATCCGAGCTATGGCTATACAACTATGTGCACATCCTTTCGAAGGAACCTGGCGCGCCTGTTGCCGATCCGGAAATCGCGACGCTTTACGACAAGGCCTGGCAGCGCGCGATCCAGGACGGCGATCGGGTCCTCACATCGAAGAGGCAAAGGACACCGCAGGACGAGGTAAAGACAAGGACGGTTCTCGCCGAACTTTGGCTGCACCGCTACTTCGCAAACCTCACCGATCCTGCGATCACCGCCGAGGCGATCACCAAGGTCTCGGAGCACAGCGAAGCTGCGATGGTGGCGATCCCCCAGTTGACTCAATCTGAGGACGACAAGTTTGTTGCGAGCCGGTCCTACAGCTCGCTCGTAACGGGGTTCATCACCGCCCGCGGCTACTACACGCAGCAGGGCGACACCGCGGCCGCGCAGAAGGCAGCTGCACTTTCCGAGCAAGCCTTCGCAGGCTTCTCCGAAACGAGCCAAAGCACGATCACGAATGCCGAGGAATCAGAGAAGTTCTTGAGCCGTGTCACATGTGCCGACGCGGGGCAGTTGTACAAGGACGGCACGGAGCACCTGGCCAACAACGCCCCAGAAGCCGCCGCCCAAGCCTTTGGTCAGTACGTCAAGAAGTTTCCGAACGACCCTGAGGGGTTTTGGAACCTCGGATGGGCCGAGTACCTCCGCGGGAATTTCAAGAAGGCCGAGAGCGACACTCGCAAGTTCGCCAAGTTGGCCCCCGGCCACCCTGCTGCGTCCGGCAACCTCGCAGCGATCCTGCTGGCCCAGGGCAAGGGGGGCGACGCCAACGCAGAGATAGCGAGGATGCTGAAAAGGCTCGACTCCGAGCCGCTGGCTCTGCGGCTGCAACTCATCGAATCCTTCGCCGGCGACCTTCTATCGGTCGCCCGCGACTATGAAAAGGCCCGCCAGCCGCTGGGTCCCGTAATCACGACGATGTCTCGCTACGTCGACAAGCTCCCAAAGGAGGCCGCCTCTCGCGAAGGGGCAAGGCTGATCAACATCTACGCGCATCTCGGCGGTGCGGCGGCTTGGGCCGGAAACATCAACGCTGCCGATAACCTCTTCACCAAGGGGCTCGAGATCAACCCCAACTACGTCCTGCTACGGGGAGATGTTGGTTTCGCCCGAGCGAGCGCGGGGGACATGGCGGCAGCCACGACCGAATACGAGAAAGCGATCGCAGCCGTGCCGAGCTACTTCGTGGACTCGTCGGGCCAGCCGCTCGAAGGCAGTGAGCTCGCGGCGATGAAGAAACTGGCCCGTCAGGAGCTCGAGGCGCACTCGAGCGCGCTTGGCATTCTCAGCGCACAGAAGAGTGAGCTCGCGCAGGGCCTTGTTCCGATCGTCGCGAGGCTCAGGGAAGCGGCGGCCCAGATCGCCTGATCAATCATTCAAAGAAGAAAGGGGGCCGCTCGACGCGGCCCCCTTTCTCATTTAATCGCTTCGGTTCTCCTGAATCAGCCTCCGAAGAACGCTGAGACGAAGGCTCCTACCGCCTCGCCGCTCTCGGACTCGGCACTCAGAAAGATGTTGCCGATCGACCAAAGAACCACTCCGGCGTTTTCCTTCTGCAAAATCGCAATAAAGCCGATCTGTGATCCGTCGTCGCCATTTATCTCACCCGAGTCCACAAGCTCGTATCCGGTCTCTTCAATCAGCACGCCGCCGATGCCGTTTACGACATCGACCGCTTGTTGAGCTTTCTCGAAGACGGCCATGTTGTGCAGGACCTGGTTTCCCCCGCCGTCCTCATACAGAAGGGCCAGGGCGTCGATTGCTCCCAGGTTCGTTACGAATGTTTCAGCCCTGGCGGAGTCGACCAGCGAAAAGTCGCCGATGTCCTTCTGCACGAAGTCCTCGAGTCCACCGCTTGCCGGCGGCTCCTCGGCGGGTTCGTCTGGAATCTGCGGACGCCTGCTGGGTTTCGGAAGGGTCCCACCGTTGTCGTCCGGCTCCGGCTCGTCCGGCTCTTGAGCAGTTGGAGATGGAAGCGGCGGAGCGTTCTTCTGCACCGGCTTCGGGCATGCAACGCCGAACAGCGCCATGAGACACAGAAGCGCAATCAGACGCATGAATCTCATGCTGAGCAAGGAGCTCTTTGTTGTCATGATGCACCCCCCGCGCTGGCCTGAGTTCTTGCCTCGGCAATGGCCGACCTCAAACGATCGATCTCGGCCTGTGCCTTTGCCTTGCGGTCTGCATCGCTCTCCCGGGTGTTGCGCTGCTCCGCGAGTGCGAGCTGGACCTGACGGTTGTGCAGAGTCCTGAGCGCACGCCACTTCCCGAAGTTGCCGGAGAAGAAGGTTTTTGCGTAAAGGGCCCTTCTTGCAACGAAGCTGTCTAGAAGCTTGAGCTCGTCCGAGGTCACGACTCCGGCCGCTGCCTCGTCTGCCAGCTGATCCCGAATCGCTTTCTGCTCACGAAGAAGCGCGTACGCAATGACGATCACCACGAACACGACCGGGATGCTGAGTCCAATGAGAGCCTTTGTGCGCTCTCCACCTCCCGCAAGGGCATTGCCTCGGGAGAACGAGTTGAACAGGATGTGAAGGCCGGCCCCCAAAACCAGTCCGCCGATCACACTCGCTGCCCGCTTTGCCGCAGTACCTGCAACGGCCGCGCCAAACCCGGCGCCGATGATGGCTCCGAAAAGCCCTTCTGCAAGGCCGCCAAGGGCCGTTGCTCCGATGTTGTTTGCTGCGCCGAGCGAGTCACCGATGAGACTCGTCGTCTTGAAGGAGCTGACGATGACCGAGCCAAGGGCAACTCCAAGACCGGCGGTGGTGCCGTAGACAACTCCGTCCATCAAACTACCCAGTGCCGACCAGCCCTTTGATCTGGTCGATGCATTCAAAACGAGAAGTCCTACAAGAATCGCGACAAAGATCCCTCCCGATATGACGATCGGCCCCATCGTGTTGTCCAGCTCGATAGTGCTGCTGAGGGTCGTTTGAAGGATCGCTCCGACTGCCGCCCCGATAGCAAGAACAAGCAAGATCGCTCCGAAAGACTCCTTTTCGTTCAAGTCCATGAAACGGATGACGATCAAGAAAATGACCGCTACCGCGAGCACGGTCCAGATGGCCGATGCACCCCCACCCCCTCCCGCCTGAGCGAGATTTAGAACATCTGTGTTCAAGCTTTCCCCTTTCCCTATGTTGGCGGGCCAGATTTCAACACACTTTGGGTGTGCGATACATCACCTTTTAGGGTGAACACGCCAATTCTTCTACTTGCGTACCGGCTTTCTAGATGATCTTCTCCGCTCTCACTCCCGAATCGAGGAAAGATCATGGACAAGCAGGACAAGGAAGAGCTAGCTGAAGCCGGCCTGGAGGATGAGCTTGTAGAAGCCGGCGCGCCCGATCCCGATGAAGCAGCACCGCCCGATCCGGAGGTCATGGAGGTAGCCGAGGAGGGACTCGAGCCCATCCCCCAGCATTCGAAGAAGGTGATCGTGATCGGGGCGGGAATCGCCGGTCTGGTCGCGGCTTACGAGCTTCTCGAAAGTGGCCACAGGCCCGTCATCCTCGAGGCCCAGAACCGCGTTGGGGGCCGGATCTACACGCTGAGAAGCTTCGCCCCGGGCCTCTACGCTGAGGCAGGGGCCATGCGGATTCCGCGAGCCCACACGCTCACCCTCAAATACTGCGAGCAGTTCGGCCTGGAGCTTCGGCCTTTCATGATGGGCAACCCCAAGGGGCTCGTTTACATCGGGGGCCAAAGAATGACCATGGAGCAGGCCGCCGCGGACCCGTCGTCGCTGCCCTACGAACTCTCCGAGACAGAGGCGGGCCGGGACATCAATCAGATTTGGGAGGAAGCGATTGCCGATCTGCGCGAGCTAATCGCTACCGAAGGCGATGAGGGCTGGGACAAGATCGTCAAGGAGTACGACAAGTACTCCTTGCGTCAGTTCTTGGAGCTGAAAGGTTTCTCGGAGGGGGCCATCGAGCTGTTCGGCGTAATGAACTTCGTGGAAGCCGACATGGGTACGGCAGCGATCGAGCTTCTGCGTGAGGACCTCGGCGGGGCTTACGTCGACATGCAGGAGATCGTCGGCGGAATGGACCGCTTGCCGAACTCGTTCTACGAACGGCTGAAGAACCACATCCGCTTCGGGGCGAACGTGCACGCTCTCGATCAGGACGAGAGCTCAGTGACCGTTCACTTCAAGACGGAATCGGGCCGGTATTCGGAGACGGCGGACTACGCGATAGTCACCGTTCCGTTTTCCGTGCTTCGCACGATTGAAGTGATGAAGCCCTTCTCGAAAGAGAAGCAGAAGGCGATAAGGCAACTCCACTACGCGGCGTCCACGAAGATCTTGTTCCAGGTTCGCAACCGATTCTGGGAGAAGGAAGACGGAATCTTCGGGGGTGCGACCGTCACCGACCTCGCAATAAGAAGGATGAACTACCCGACACCCGACGCCGGCAACGAGCGCGGGATGCTGCTCGCCAGCTACACGTGGTCACAGGACGCGGCCCGCTGGGGAGCAATGGATAACGAGACGCGCCTCGAGGAAGCCCTCGACGACGTCTCGCGAATCCATCCGTCGGTTCGCGATGCGTACGAGGTCGGCACATCGCACGCGTGGTACGACGACCCTTACGCCGGCGGCGCGTTCGCGCTATTCGAGCCCGGTCAGCAAAGCTCGTTGCACGAAGCGATCCTGGCCCCCGAGGGCCGCTACTACTTCGCCGGCGAGCACTGCTCGCTGTACCACGCATGGATCCAGGGCTCGTTGGAGTCAGGCATAAACGCCGCGAGAGAAATCCACGAAGCCCCGGTAGAGGCCAAAGTCCGCCAGTCCTGACGGGGGGGCCGGGCCGCGGGCGGGTCGCTGGCGGGTACTTTTTGTGCAAGAGCGCGGCGCTGACGTCGAAAATGTTCCGTCGGGCGGATCAACGGGCCAGCGGGAAGGCGGCCGAAGGCCCGGTTACTCAAACTGTTATGGATGAGGGTGAGAGTCCTGCGGCCCGGCAATTCGGGCTTCCTCGTCAGCGGGGTGTGGGGTAACGTGATGATCGGTGACCCCGTCGCGGTGGGAGTGGGCCGGCATCAGGGGAGTTTTACCGTCGATTGTTCTGCCCAGTGCGCTCGAGCCGCTCAATAGAAAAAGCCCAAGCGCACCTGCGAGCACTGATCTCTTAACCAGACGCCGGGCTCGCATTGGCAGCGCCAGTACGGTGAGAAGGACGCTCAGGGCTTCGAGTGAGCTTGCGGTCACATCTGCCAGCCCCGGCAGCTCTCTGGTCCAACTGCCGGCCCCCGATGGGAGCCCTACCGTTCGCGAGAGACCCCATCCAAGAATGATGGCGCTGTTGAGAAGGCAGACGAGCAGCAAAGTCTTTGACCGGTCCTGCCCGAGCATCAGGAAAGCAAGCACCAGCTGTGCGACACCCGTTGCAAGAAAAGCTGCGCCCAGCCAAAGTGCTTCAGCAGCGTGGGAGCCGACGAAGGCCAGATGGACGAGACCGGCTGCCCCGGTACATGCGGCTGCGATCTCGATAAAGCGTCTCTTCATAGGTCTTATTCGGAACGAGCCGTGCCCTGGATGAATCACGTTAAGAAAAGTGCCCCCAGTTCATCCCGATGCCCGCCCGGCTACGAATAACCTGCGTCGACCACCAAAATCATGGGTATCAAGGGAAAACATGAACGAGACAGAAACCGAGCGCTTGAGCGATGGTGCCCTGGTGCTCGCCATCGCCCGGTGGCGTCAGGAGGCTCTCGAGGAGGCCTACCGGAGGCACGCCCCCCAGGTCTTTGCGCTTTCGAGGCGACTCTTGGTTGACAGATCTCTGGCCGAGGAAGTCGTTCAGGAGGTCTTCATCCGGCTCTGGTACGAGGCAGAACGCTTTGATCCAGAGCGTGGCTCGCTTAGAGCGTTCCTGCTTACGCAAGCCCACGGCCGCAGCATCGATCTGTTGCGCTCCGAGACGTCGCGCCGCCGTAGAGAAGAGACCGATGCGAGAGGAGCGGTCACTGTTGCTGAGGACGCAACGGTCAGGTTGGAACTCCTGGATCTCTCCGAAACGGTCAGAAAGGCTTTGAAAACGCTTCCTAAGCCTCAACGTGTCGCGATCGAACTCGCATACTTCGGGGGCAAGAGTTACCGGGAGGTTGCTTCAGTCCTTAAAGTGCCGGAGGGAACCATCAAAAGCCGGATACGGGTCGGCCTGAGCCAACTGCGTTCGGAACTAGTTCAAGCGGGGGGAATGGCATGACAACCACTCACAAAGAGGTCAAGAACCTGCTCGGCGTCTACGCCGTGAACGCGCTGGACGCAGACGAGCGCAGGCACGTCGAGATCCACCTGCCCACCTGCGAAGAGTGCACTCAAGAGCTGAGTGAACATCTGGAGACACTCGCGGCTTTGACAGAAGATGCCCAGGATCTTCCCTCCACCATCTGGGGAAACATCCAGGGCTCTTTGGAAGAGGCTCCCCCGGCTAGAGTCGTCGTCCCCAAGACATGGCGTTGGAATCCCTCGCGTTTCGGCATGGCCCTCGCAGCAGCAGCTTCGATCGTCTTCGTGGTTATGGGCGTTCGTCTGGTGCAACAGGAGGGAAGGCTCGACACTTTGACGGCGGCGATCCAGCGGCAAAGCATCGAGGATGTAGCCGAGAGCGCGGCTGCCCGGCCCGACGCCACGCTCCTGTCACTTCAGTCTCCCGACAAATCAATGTTCGCCCGGCTGGTGATTCTTCCCGACGGGACCGGGTACGTGACCGCAGACAATCTCGGTAGCCTTACATCAGACAAGAGCTACCAGCTTTGGGCCCTGCGAGGGGAAGAAAAGATCTCACTCGGAGTATTGGGCAGCGATCCAAACGTCTCCGCTTTCCGCACAGTTCCCGGGGCTGCCGGGTTTGCCATCACGGTCGAGCGGGCCGGTGGCGTCGAGGTGACAAAAGCCAATCCGTTGGTTTTCGGGTTCCTGGAGTCTTAGAAAACAAAGTT
>DATLOJ010000018.1:0-14009 GCA_035536315.1 Actinomycetota bacterium
GGTTCCTGGAACGCTCCGTAAGCTTCAGCGAGGGCAGAAATCGTTAGCGCGTTCCAGGAGGCAAGGACCTTGTCATCCCGGCCCGGTCTTACTCGTTTGGCTCTATGTTCCAAGAGAGCAGAGCGTGCTTCCTGCGGCGGATCGTCGTCGCGGGCCGTGAGGATGTTGGAGCCTTCGAAGTTGCCGCCTCGCGTGACTCCATAATAGCCGGCGGCATCCGGCGCAATTTCCATGAACTCGTCGTAGCTCCACACGTAGAACTTGCCCTCGACTCCTTCGGAATCGGCGTCCTCGCTCGAGTGGAAGCCGCCGGCGTCGTCGCGCATCTCGTCGAGCAGGTAATCCAGTGTTTCAAGGGCGATCCGCTTGTAGAGGGGCCGCTGCAACAGCTGCCAGGCGTGCGTGTAAACGCGGGCCAGCTGTGCGTTGTCGTAGAGCATCTTCTCGAAGTGCGGGACCAGCCAGAGTGGGTCGACCGAGTAACGCGCGAAGCCCCCGGCTAGCTGGTCGTAGATCCCGCCTCTCGCCATTCGCTCGAGCGTGTGGTCGATCATCTGCTTGCTCTGCCCAATTCCAGCCCCCGCCGCCCTCAAGACGTACTCGAGTACGGGGGCCTGGGGAAACTTCGGAGCGTTTCCGAACCCGCCGTACTCCGGGTCGTATGCCTCCGACAACGTATGGACTGCACTCTGCAAAATCTCCGGCGAGATCGGCCGGCTCGACGGTTTGGCCCGGTTGTAGGCGTCGAGCTGCTGAACCAGGTGCTTCCCCTGTGCCAGCAGCTCCTCGCGGCGGTCGGCCCAGGCTTCGGCAACTGCGGTCAAAACGTTGCGGAACGAGGGCAGACCGTGGCGGTCGTCGGGCGGGAAGTACGTCCCTCCGTAAAAAGGAGTTCCGTCGGGAGCAAGGAACATCGTCATAGGCCATCCACCGTGGCGGGTCATGGCCTGCACCGCATCCATATATATGGCGTCGATGTCGGGCCGCTCCTCCCGGTCGACCTTGATGGAGACGAACTTTTCATTCATGAGCCCAGCGGTCTGCTGGTCCTCGAAGGATTCACGCTCCATGACATGACACCAGTGACACGCCGCGTAGCCAATGGACAAAACAATGGGCTTGTCTTGAGCCAGCGCTAGTTCGAGTGCTTCCGGCCCCCAGGGATACCAATCAACCGGGTTGTACGCGTGTTGTAAGAGGTAAGGGCTCGTCTCGCCGATTAGTCGATTGGCTTTGGGGGAGTGCTGGGCTGGACCTTGTCCAGCTGAGGTCTCTGTGGCGGTCCCAGTCTCGACCTGGTCCAGCTCAGGACTTGTATCAGCGCCGCTTGCCCCGGAGTTGGTCAATGGGCTCCGGCCGTTAGCTTGTCGTCCAGCCAAGAGGCCAGCTCGGAGGCCACCTGCTCCCACCCTTCTTCCAAAAATGCGTGGTGGGACAAGGCCGGGTACTCGGCCAGAGCGGCCCCGTACATCTGAGCGACCTTTGCATGCACCTTTGGGGGGTTGACCGCGTCCAGATGGCCTGCGATCACGTAGACCGGACACTTGACGCGGTTTGCATCGACCTTGATCTTTCCGAGCGATAGTTCCATCAGGGCTCTTCCCGATTCCGCACAAATTCGCTTGTAGAACGCTTTCGCCTCGGCTTCCTCGACGTTGTTGAGAATCAGCGAGATGTAGTCCTCCTCTTTTGGCATGTTCGGGCGCTTGAAGACAAGGTCTCCCAGGTACTTCGCCTGTTTCTTGATCAGCGTTGGACTGGCCGGAACCCGAAACGGGGGCACTGAGTTCAACAGGACCAGGGCCTTGAGATTCGGAGAGGCCTCCGCAACCTTTTGAGCAATCAGCCCCCCCATCGACTCCCCAATCACGACATCGGCCCCTACTGCACGAGCGACGGCCAGGGCGTCCTCTACGAAGTCGTAGACGCTGACCCTTCCAAGGTCAGGGACTTTCTTGGAGTCGTAACGGCCGCGCCATGTGGGTGCATAACCCAGATAACCGAGAGAGGCGAAGTGGGCCGCGAACGGCTCCCATATCCATCCGCCGACCCATGCTCCATGGCAGAAAAGCAAAGTGGCTTTGGGGTCTCCGTCCGGCTCGTACACGTCCACGGATAGTTCCGCGATTTTGTCTTGTCTTTTCTTCACCTTCGGGTCAGCGTACATACAAAGACATCACGACGCGTACCTCGGATCATGTGTTGTTCACTAGCCGCGCGACCGCCTCTAGCCGCTCCGCGGGCTCCGTGGACACTGCCGGGAAGATTGGCGCAAGGGCGAAATCCTGAGCTCCGGCCCCCACATACTCGGCCAACTGCTCCGCGCACTGCTCGGCAGTTCCAACTACCGCGTACTTTCCGATCTTTTCGAACGGGACGTTGTAAAAGTCGGAGAGAAGCTGCGCGTTCTGTCTGGCTTCGCTTTCCCTCTCGGCGATCGCGGTCCATACGTATAGAGACCTTCTTATCGTCGTGGGGTCCCTATCGTTCTGGATGGCCTGCACTTCGAGAACGGCCACAGCCTCTCGGTACCTTTCCGGAGTCAGAAAGATTCCCATCCACCCGTCCCCGTCGCGGGCGGCCCGGCTCATCGCCTGCGTGCTTCTTCCCCCAACCCATATCGGCGGCTGCACCGCAGGCTTCGGGTGAAGGTCGACCTGCTCGATAGACAAATGCTTCCCTTCAAGGGTGAAGGGCCCCGCCCCCCAAAGGCCCCGTAGAGCCGCGATCATCTCGTCCGTTCTCTTGCCTCGGGTGCGCGTTTTCGCGCCGACAGCTTCCCATTCGGACGGAAGCTCTCCGCCCACCCCTACGCCAACAGTCAGCCTTCCTCCCGAGAGGCGATCGATCGTCGCAAGCGCCTTTGCCACCAGCACCGGATCGCGCATGGCCAGGAGAAGAACCGCCGGCCCGAGCCTGATTCGACTCGTGCGCGCTGCGAGCGCGGCGAGAAGAGTCAGGCTGTCGTGCATCGGCAGCCACCACAGAATGTGGTCCGAGACCCACAGATGCTCGTAGCTGCTGGCGTCGCAGAACTCTGCGATCTCGTAAATCTGCTCCGCTGAAGGCACGTCCGATCCCTCCGATGAGGGTAGGACGTAACCGAAGGTAGCCGTCATGTCGCTGTATTAAATCCTTCGGATCAATGGATACGGCCGCGAAGTAGGTCAAATATGGGCCCAGGGCTGGCCCCGCGGCCCCCTCAGCGAATACAATTGGGTTCTCCCCGGAGGCCAAGGCCGGTGTATGCCGTCCAAGGCCCCCGGACTCGACTCAAGAAAGGTTGCAAACGTGCCCGTTGTCAAGACGATCGACCTCGTCGGCGTCTCCACGGAAGGCTGGAGGCAGGCTGCCCAGGAGGCCCTCGCCGAGGCAGCCAAGTCCCTGAAGGGGATTGAGGCCATGGAGATTCTCGAAACCTCGTGCAATGTGGAGGACAACAAGATCAAGGAGTATCTAACTCACGTGCGGATCAAGTTCCGCCTCATTCAATCTAAATAGCACCAGGCCGGCCCCCCGATAGGGGGGCCGACTAGCTTCAGGAGGAAGGAAGGAACAGATGCCGGCGATTGCGTTGGTGGGAACCCAGTGGGGTGACGAGGGCAAAGGCAAGGTCACCCATCTCATGGCGGACCAGATGGACATGGTCGTGCGCTACCAGGGTGGCAACAATGCGGGCCACACCGTCATCGTTGGAGACGAGACCTTCAAGCTCAACCTTCTTCCCGCCGGAGTGCTGTACCCCCACATCGTTCCGGTCATCGGGCCGGGCGTCGTTCTGGACCCGAAGGTGCTCCTCGCCGAGATCGACAGGCTCGAGGCCCGCGGGGTCTCCACGTCGAAGCTGATGCTGTCGGGCAACGCCCACCTGATCATGCCGTACCACAGAGAGCTCGACGCACTGATCGAGCGTCGCCTTGGGAAGATGAAGCTGGGCACGACGAAGCGCGGCATCGGGCCCGCTTACGCGGACAAGGCATCGCGCATCGGGATCAGAGTCCAGGACCTTCTCGACCAGAAAATCTTCACAGAGAAGCTGCAGGTCAACCTTCGTGAGAAGAACATGCTTCTCACGAAGATCTACGGCCGCCTTCCGATGAAGCTCGATGAGATCCTCGAGGAGTACCTGTCTTACGCGGACCGGATCAGAGGCCACATCACCGACACGGTCGCCGCTGTTCACATCGCGCTCGACGAGGGCAAGAATGTGCTGTTCGAGGGAGCGCAAGCAGCGCTTCTAGACCTCGATCACGGCACGTATCCGTTCGTAACCTCTTCCAACACCGTCGCCGGTGCCGTATGCACGGGGGCCGGGATTGGACCGAAGCAGATAGAGAAAATCATCGGCGTGGCCAAGGCTTACGTCACCCGCGTGGGCGAAGGTCCGTTCCCATCCGAGGACCTTGGGCCGGAGGGGCTCGAGATGATCACCAGGGGCAAGGAGTTCGGCACTACAACCGGCCGCCAGCGCCGCTGCGGGTGGTTCGATGCGGTCACGGGTCGCTACGCGTCTAAGCTCAGCAGCCTCACCGAAATATTCCTGATGAAGATCGACGTTCTCAGCTCGTTCGATTCGGTGAAGATCTGCATCGGTTACGAGTACGAGGGCGAAAAGTTCGAAAGCTTCCCCCCGCACCAGACGATCTTTCACAAGGCCCAGCCCATCTATGAAGAGATGCCGGGCTGGAAACAGGAGATCGGCGCAGCGCGCACGTGGGATGACCTGCCGATCGAGGCGCAGAACTACGTGCTGCGAATCGAGGAGCTCGTTGGCGTTCCCATCCGCAACATCTCGGTCGGCGCGGAAGCCACCGAGACCGTAACGAGGAGTTAGGACTTGCGCGTTCTCGTAGTCGGTTCGGGGGCCAGGGAGCACGCGCTCGTATGGAGCCTGTCCAATAGCGCGCTTGTGACGGACATCGTCGCGGCGCCGGGTAACCCCGGGATCGCCGAGCACGCCGAATGCGTGGGTGTTTCCGCGACCGACCTCGAGGGTCTCCTCGCGCTCGCGCTCGAACGGAAGGTGGGCCTTGTGGTGATCGGACCCGAAGCGCCACTCGTCTCCGGCCTGGCAGACATGCTGGCCGAACACGGGATCCCGGCGTTTGGGCCGGGGAGGCTTGCTGCTCAGTTGGAGGGCAGCAAGTCGTTTGCAAAAGGACTTATGCGATACGCGGGGGTGCCGACGGCGATGGCCACTGAGTTCACCAATGCTTCAGACGCCATCCTGCATGCCGATCGCTTCGATGGCCGGGTCGTGGTCAAGGCCGACGGCCTTGCCGCCGGCAAGGGCGTTTCAGTTTGTGACGATATGGATGCGGCCAGGCTCGCGATTACTGACGCACTCGAAGAAAAGAAGTTTGGTGAGGCAGGGGAGCGGATTCTGATCGAGGAGCTGCTCGAGGGACCGGAGTTCTCGGTCCTGGCCTTCTGCGATGGAAAGTCTGTCGTTCCAATGGAAGCGGCTCAGGATTTCAAGCGCGCGTACGACCGGGACGAAGGTGGAAACACCGGAGGGATGGGTTCCTACAGCCCTGTGCCTGCCTTTACGAAGGAACTCGCAGAGTTCACTACCGACCGGATCTTCGAGCCGGTGGTCGCGGCCATTGCCGACCAGGCAGAGCCTTACGTCGGTGTTCTGTACGCGGGCTTGATGCTCACCCGCGACGGCCTCAAGATAATCGAGTTCAACTGCCGGTTTGGGGACCCCGAGACCGAGGTCCTTCTGCCAAGGATGGACTTCGACCTTTGTGAGGCGATGCTGGCCTGCCTTGACGGGTCGCTTCCCGGAGTGCAGCTCAAGTGGAGTCCCCAGTCATGCGTTTGTGTGATCGCAGCGTCAAGCGGGTACCCGGAGATGGATGCGATTCCAACCGGGTTCGAGATAACCGGGATCGAGGATGCGAAAGCCGAAGGGGCACTTGTATTTCACGCAGGCACGACAATGAAGGGCGACCGCCTCGTGACCAAGGGCGGAAGGGTCCTTGCAGTAACCGGGCTGGGCTCCGATCTTGCATCTGCCCGGGACAAGACGTACACCGCCCTATCGAAGGTTTCGTTCGAAGGCGTTCGATACCGCGCCGACATCGGCCTGCAGGCCGCAATGAATTCATGACCAAACAAGGAGGACTTAGGTGGAGGCAGAGCTAGCTAACAACCCACTCGTGGGAATTGTCATGGGGAGCGCATCGGACCAGCCGAAGATGCAGGCGGCTGAGGTCATTCTTCAGCGCTTTGAGGTTCCGTACGAGATAAACGTCGTCAGCGCGCACCGTCAGCCGGAGCAGGCTCACGAATACGCAAAACTTGCAGAAGAACGTGGACTCGAAGTGATCATCGCGGCGGCGGGAAGGGCGGCGCATCTTGCAGGAGTCATGGCCGCCAACACCGTCCTTCCGGTGGTTGGGGTGCCGATCCACGGTGGCCATCTCGGAGGCTCGGATTCCCTTTACTCAACCGTGCAGATGCCGTCCGGGGTGCCGGTTGCGACCGTCGGGATCGATCAGGCCACCAACGCGGCCGTGCTTGCCGTGCAGATTCTCTCGACGAGGCTGCCCGAGCTCAGGGAGAAGCTCCGCCTATTCAAAAAGGAGCTGGCGCAGGGCTTGAAGGTTTGAGCGAATGATCGATCGATACACCCGGCCCGAGATGGCCGCAGTGTGGAGCGAAGAGCGCAAGTTCGGGCACTGGCTCCGCGTAGAACTGCTCGCGGTCGAGGCCCGCGTGAAAGATGGGCAGGTTCCGGCTGAGGAGTTCGAGGAGCTAGAGAGGAAGGCCTCCTTCGACATCGAGCGAATAAAGGACCTGGAGAAAAAGACCAGACACGACGTGGCTGCGTTCGTCGACAACGTTGCCGAGATTGCGGGCCCTTCGGGCCGCCATCTGCATTACGGGATGACCTCTTCTGACGTGCTCGACACCGCTCTGGCCCTTCAAATGCGGGAAGCAGCCGACCTGCTCCTTGAGGGGATCGATCAGCTTCTCGGCATACTGATTTCACGAGCGAAGGAACACACCTCGACTCTCATGGCGTTTCGTACGCATGGAATACACGCCGAGCCCGGCACGCTGGGAATCAAGATTGCCGGCTGGGCCTTCGAGCTCGCCAGAGGAAGAGAAAGACTCGTCGCTGCCAGAAGGGAAATCGCCGTCGGCAAGCTCTCGGGAGCGGTCGGAACCTACAGTCAGCTCCACCAAGGCATCGAGGCATTCGTCATGCAGGCACTGGATCTCGAGCCAGACGAGGCCTCCACCCAGGTTGTCTCCCGCGACAGGCATGCCGCCTTCTTGGCGTCACTCGGAATCATCGCCGGTTCCATCGAACGCATAGCCACTGAGATCAGGCACCTGGCCAGGACCGAAGTGGCCGAAGTCGAGGAACCCTTCGCCGAGAAGGAGCAGAAGGGATCGTCGGCGATGCCGCACAAGCGCAACCCGTGGAGGTGCGAGCGGCTCACTGGGCTGGCTCGCATCGTTAGAGCCGCCGTGGTGCCGGGAATCGAGAACATTGCTCTATGGCACGAGCGCGACATCTCGCATTCCTCTGTCGAGCGAGTGATGCTGCCTGACTCGTGCATCGTGCTGGATTTCATGCTCGCCGAGTGCACCGAGCTTGTGGGTGGAATGGTCGTCTACCCGGATCGGATGAGGCTCAACATCGAGCGGTCGTACGGTTTGCTCTTTTCCCAAACTGCCCTTCTTTCCCTCGTCGACTCGGGATTTTCGAGAGATGAGGCATACCGAATAGTTCAGGAGGCTGCAATGAAAGCTTGGAAGTCCGGAGCATCCTTCAAGGAGCTCCTCGCGGCGGATCCTCAGGTAAGAGACCGCCTTTCTTCAGCAGATATCGACCGGTGCTTCGACGAAACACGGTATCTTGAGCATGCCGGTCAAATCGTCGCCAGACTCGACAGACTGGAGAAGTAATGGGGACCTTTTCTGCAGTTACAAAAGTAGATCTCTCACTCCCTAAAGTCGCGTCCGGAAAGGTCAGGGAGGTCTTCGAGCTGGGGCCAGACAGCCTCCTCTTCGTTGCAACCGACCGAATCTCTGCCTACGACGTGATCATGGAGCAGGGTATCCCCGACAAGGGCAAGCTCCTGACCGGAATGAGCCTGTTCTGGTTCGACCTGTTGGACGGGGTGTGCCCCAACCACCTTTCGACCGGGGGTGCGCCCGTCCCAGACGACCCGGTCCTTGCGGGCAGATCGCTCGTCGTGCGCAAGCTGGAAATGCTCCCGATCGAACTCGTGGTGCGCGGCTACCTCGTGGGTTCCGGTTGGAAGGATTACAAGGCGACCGGTTCGGTCTGCGGAGTTCCCCTCCCCCAGGGGCTCGTCGAGGCGCAGAAGCTACCTGAGCCGATTTTCACGCCAGCAACCAAAGCCACCACCGGGCATGACGAGAACATCTCCGAAGATCAAGCTGCCGACCTGGTCGGCGCCGACGTGCTGAAGACAGCCAAGGGGTATGCGATCGACGCATACCGAACGGCCGCCGACTTCGCGGCCGAGCGCGGGATCATTCTGGCCGACACCAAGTTCGAGTTCGGTCTGGACGGCAGCGAGATAGTCCTGGCGGACGAAGTCCTCACTCCGGACTCGTCGCGCTTCTGGCCCGCCTCCAGTTATCAGCAAGGTAAGAACCCCCCCTCATTCGACAAGCAGTTCCTGCGCGACTGGCTGGACAGCTCGGGCTGGGATCGTGAGCCTCCCCCTCCTGAGCTTCCCGAAGACGTGGTCATGCAGACGAGGGCGAAGTACATCGAGGCGTACGAGCAAATAACGGACAGGTCATTCGCGGAGTACGAAGCGGGAACTCGATGAAGTTCAGATTTGCGGTTGACGTTATGCCGAAGAAGGAGATTTCGGATCCTCAGGGGCAGACGGTTGAGAGGGCTCTGCCCAGCCTGGGCTACCCCGGAATCTCCCAAGTGCGCGTAGGAAAGCGCATCACGCTCGAAGTGGAGGCGGATAGCGAAGACGCAGCCAGAGACCTGTTGGAGCGCGCCTCGGAAAGGGTCCTCAGCAATCCGGTCATAGAGGAGTTCGAGATCGAGGCCGCCGAGAGCTCGGGGGCCGGGCGTTGAGCTCGCGCGTCGCGGTTGTTGTCTTTCCGGGATCCAACTGCGAGCAGGACGCAGTCACCGCCATCGAATACCTCGGATCCGAGTCCGAATACGTCTGGCACCTCGACACCGATCTCGGTGCTTTCGACGCGGTGGTCCTGCCGGGAGGCTTCGCCTACGGCGATTACCTGAGGACGGGGGCGATCGCTGCCTTCTCCCCGGTCATGGAAGCCGTAAGAGATTTTGCGAGTCGAGGCGGGCCGGTTCTCGGAATATGCAACGGGTTTCAAATCCTTTGTGAGTCCGGTCTTCTTCCCGGCGCCCTCCGGCGCAATGCCGGCCTCAAGTTTCGCTGCGTCCCGGTCAACCTCAGAGTCGAGACGAGCGACTCGTTGCTTACATCCGAATACAAAAAGGGCGAGGTCATCGAGATTCCGATCAACCACTTCGAAGGCAACTACATCTGCTCGAGCGAGACGCTAGAGCAGCTTCGAGGAGAAGACCGAGTTGCCTTTCGCTACTGCGACTCGGCGGGCGCCTTAACTGCGGAGTCGAATCCCAACGGCGCCTTGGATTCAATCGCCGGCATCTTGAACGAAGGACGTAACGTGCTCGGGATGATGCCGCACCCAGAAAGAGCGGTGGATCCGGCAGTCGGTGGAACGGACGGACAGGCCATCCTCCGCTCACTTCTCAAGTCTCTAACCAGTTCCTGAAGTGGTGACCACCACCTCGTCTGAGCTCGGGGCCGAGCTCTACCGAAGCCTCGGTTTGACCGACGATGAGTTCGCTCGAATCAAGACGATTCTCGGAAGGGAGCCCAACCGAGCCGAGCTGGCGATGTATTCGGTCATGTGGTCGGAGCATTGCAGCTACAAGTCGAGCCGTATTCATCTGAAGACACTTCCCTCGGAAGGCCCCCATGTTCTCGTCGGTCCGGGAGAGGGGGCCGGCGTAATTGACGTGGACGGAGTAGCCGTTGCGCTCCGCCTCGAATCCCACAACCACCCTTCCTTTGTTGAACCCTTCCAGGGGGCTGCGACTGGTATCGGCGGGATCGTGCGGGACGTTCTTTCCATGGGGGCACGGCCGATTGCTCTTCTCGACCCACTGCGATTCGGCCCCCTTCCCGCAGAACAGATCGGCGACGCGAAGGTCGCTGAGAGGAACCGTGTCCTGGTCGAGGGAGTTGTCTCCGGGATCTCCTCCTATGGCAACTGCATCGGAGTCCCGACGGTCGGCGGTGAGATCAAGTTCGAAGGGACTTACTCCGGAAATCCTCTCGTCAATGTGATGTGCATCGGAGTTGCCCCGAAAGAGCGGATCATGAAGGCCCGGGCTGAAGGAGTTGGGAACAAGGTTCTGCTTCTCGGGTCGACCACGGGAAGAGACGGGATCGGGGGAGTCTCTGTGCTTGCGTCTGCCACATTTGGAGAAGAGGCCGAGGCCCTTCGCCCGAGTGTCCAGGTGGGAGACCCGTTCACGGAGAAGCTGCTCATCGAGGGTTGCTTGCGGCTCATCGAACTGGGACTCGTGGTTGGAATTCAGGATCTCGGCGGCGCTGGCCTTTGTTGCGCGACTTCGGAGTCGGCTGCAAACGCCGGCACGGGCATGCGCCTCGATCTCGGGCAGGTTGCGCTGCGGGAGAGCGGCATGGAGCCGTTCGAGATTCTGACTTCGGAGTCCCAGGAGCGGATGCTCGTAATCGTCGAGCCGAAGGACCTCGACGCAGCGCTCGCCGAATGCGAGCGAATGGGGCTGCGAGCTTCCGTGGTCGGCGAAGTCACGGATTCGAAGCGCCTCGAGGTTGTTTCCGATGGCGAGGTCGTAGCCGACGTTCCCGCCGCATCACTCGGCGATGGACCCGTCTACGACAGGCCGATCGAGCGCCCTTCATGGGTCGATGCGCTTTCCTCCGAGACGATCGAGCCGCCGGACGACATCGAAGCCGGTCTCATGAAGCTCATCGGCTCGCCGAACATCGCGTCGAAGAGGTGGGCGTGGGAGCAGTACGACCACCAGGTCATGCTTGGAACCGTGGTGCGGCCAGGGGCGGATGCTGCGGTGCTTCGAATCCCGGGGACGAGCACACGGATTGCGGTAACCACCGATGGTAACGGGCGGTACTGCTACCTCGACCCCCGCGGGGGAGCGCAACATTCGGTAGCGGAGGCGTACAGAAACCTGTCTGCCCTGGGCGCGGAGCCCGTTGCGATTACTAACTGTCTGAACTTTGGGAACCCGGAACGTCCCGAAGTCATGTGGCAGTTTGCCGAGGCCGTGAGGGGAATCGGGGAGGCCTGCATATCCCTGGGCACGCCGGTGACCGGCGGGAACGTCTCGTTTTACAACGAGACCGGCGACGTCGCGATCTACCCGACGCCGATCATCGGCATGGTCGGGGTCATGCCGGAGGACGTGGTGGTCCCGGGGCCCGGGTGGCGTAAGGAAGGCGATGTGATCCTGCTGCTCGGGGCGACGGGTCAGGAGCTCGGCGGCAGTGAGTACGCGCGAACGGTTCTCGGCAAAGTCTCTGGGAAGCTTCCTGCTCTGGATTTAGAAATCGAGCGGGCCGTTGGGACGGTGGCGCGAGAGGCCATTCGAGCGGGGCTGTGCATGTCCGCCCACGACCTGTCGGAGGGGGGCCTGGCTGTTGCGCTCGCTGAAGCCTGCGCAATCTCCGGCCTCGGGGCCCAAATCGATCTTCAATCCGAAACGCCTGCGTGGGAGCTTTTCTCGGAGAGCGCTTCGCGGATCTTGCTTTCGGTCTCTGAATCCGCCGCAAGCCGAGTCCTCGAAATCGCGTCCAACGCGGGGGTCCCAGCAAGGCGTATCGGGGTTGTATCGGCTGGGAGTCTCCGGGGTCCTGGCTTCGACCTGGACGTAGCCGAGATTTCGAGCGCATTTCACCAGTCGTTCGCCGCTGCAATGGGTTACCCATCTGCATCTGGGGAGTCCTCGGGAAACGTCGGCTACTCTTGAAGCCGACAGAGGAATCTATGGATCTGGAAAGCGACAAACCGCGGGACGCCTGTGGAGTCGTAGCGATCTACGCACCTGGTGAAGATGTCTCCAGGCAGGCTTACTTCGCCCTATTCGCGCTGCAGCACCGAGGGCAGGAATCGGCCGGAATCTCGGTCTCCGAAGGCGAGAAGATGGTCGTTGTCAAAGACATGGGTCTGGTGGCCCAAGTCTTCGACGAGCACACGCTGAATGCGCTTCAAGGGCACCTTGGAATCGGCCACGTCCGGTATTCCACAACCGGTTCGAGCAGCTGGGAAAATGCCCAGCCCGTCTACCGGGAATCGGCAGGCAGGGCGATTGCCCTGGGACACAACGGCAACCTGGTCAACACCCTCGACCTTGCAAGAGAGCTAGATTCATATGCTCCCACCGACCGGCGCGCGACCACCGACTCGGATCTGATCGCAGAGTTAATCGTCCGCACCGGTCTGGCCACTCGAGAAGCGATACTCGCCACTCTTCCAAAGCTGAGCGGAGCGTTCACGCTGGTGATGATGGATGAGAAGTCGGTCTTTGGAGCGCGCGACCCTCTTGGCCTTCGCCCCCTGTCGCTGGGCCGTTTCGACAGCGGGAACTATGTCATGGCATCCGAGACATGCGCGCTGGACCTGATCGGCGCTCAGTTCGTGCGAGAGGTGGAGCCGGGCGAGCTTGTCGAAATAGGCGAGAACGGTGTGCAGAGTCACAGGTATGCGCCGGTTAACCGCAGGTTGTGCGTATTCGAGCATGTCTATCTCGCAAGGCCCGATTCAGTTCTGCACGGCAAGAGCGTTCAGAAGACGCGGATTACGGCGGGCCGCATCCTCGCCAGAGAAGCTCCCGTACAGGCTGACCTTGTGGTTCCGGTTCCGGACTCCGGCAGAGGCGCGGCGGCGGGTTTCTCACAGGAGTCCGGAATTGCGTATGCAGAAGGGTTCGTAAAGAGTCCGTACGTCGGCAGAACTTTCATTCAGCCTACTCAGGCGATCCGCCAGCAGGGTGTTGCAGCAAAGCTGAACCCGATCTCAGAAGTAGTCTCGGGAAAGCGACTCGTCGTCGTGGACGATTCGATCGTCCGGGGGAACACAACTCGGCAGATCGTTCACATGCTGCGCCGCGCGGGGGCAACGGAGGTTCACATGAGAATCTCATCCCCGCCCATCAAATGGCCCTGCTTTTACGGGATAGACACCGGCGACCAGAGCGAGCTGATCGCATCGTCGAACACAGTCGAGGAAGTCCGAAACCATATCGGCGCGGACTCGCTGTCCTACCTTTCTCCCGAGGGGCTTCTTGCCTCAACGGACGACGATCCCGACTCGTTCTGCACCGCGTGCTTTACCGCCGAGTATCCAATTCCCGTCCCCGACGAAATCAGGGGACGAAAGCTGATGCTCGAGGCGTGAAACTGAGAAAAGGCCCCGACAAGGACAAAGTCACCTACCGGGAGTCGGGTGTCGACATTGAGGCGGGCCGCAAGGCCGTCGACCTGATCCGACAGCGCGTGAAATCGACGTTCCGCAGCGAAGTTCTTGGCGACATCGGCGGGTTTGGCGGCGGCTTCGCATTCGACTCTTCCAGGTACAAAGAGCCCATTCTTGTTTCGGGGACGGACGGGGCCGGGACTAAGGTGTTGATCGCACAGATGGCCGGCGTTCACAACACGATTGGCATCGACCTCGTCGCCATGTCTGTGAACGATGTTTCCGCTCACGGCGCCGAGCCCTTGTTCTTTCTGGACTACATCGTCACCGACAAGGTGGAGCCGCACGTCATCGAACAAATCGTGGAGGGGGTGGCAGAGGGATGTCTGGCCGCAGGATGCGCTTTGATTGGCGGCGAGACCGCCGAGCATCCCGGACATATCCTTCCGGGGTCCTACGACCTGGCGGGGACTTGCGTCGGTGTTGTCGAAAGATCTCGTCTGGTTACAGGGGAA
>DATLOJ010000019.1:0-8915 GCA_035536315.1 Actinomycetota bacterium
TTTGCGCTGCTGGCACTTGCCGGATTGATCGGCTGGAGGATTGCCAGAAGGCCAAGAGACCCTGATCTTGGAGCGGGTGAGGAGAATCGAACTCCCGCCTGAAGCTTGGGAAGCTTCCGTTCTACCATTGAACTACACCCGCGGCGGAGTGGAATTGTAGCGAAGGCCAGCAGTGCTAAACGGCATGACTAGCTGGGCCTGAACCTCACCCAAATACTCCCGGCTAGAATCGCCGCCCGTGATCCTTTCCGACCATGAAATCCGCGACCAGATCAAGGGTGGCCGCATCGTCCTCAAGCCGTATGAGGAATCGATGATCCAGCCTTCGTCGATCGACGTGCGGATCGACAACCAGTTCCGTGTCTTTCACAACCACCGATACCAGGTGATCGACGTCAAGAAGCATATGGACGAGCTGACCGAGCTCGTCACCGTTCCCGAGGAGGAGGCGTTCATCCTTCACCCCGGAGAGTTCGTTCTTGGGTCCACCCTCGAATGGGTGCAGCTGCCGAACGATATTGCTGGGCGGCTGGAGGGCAAGAGCTCACTTGGGCGGCTCGGACTCGTTACCCACTCGACGGCAGGCTTTGTCGACCCTTCGTTCGAAGGCCACCTGACACTCGAGCTTTCGAACCTTGCGAACCTTCCAATCACTCTCTACCCCGGGATGAAGATTGGGCAGATCGCTTTTTTCAAGCTGACGTCACCCGCAGAGGCCGGGTACGGGTCGGAACAGCTGCGCAGCAAATACCAGGGCCAGCGAGGCCCAACACCTTCGCGCTACTGGGAAAACTTCGAGAGCTGAGCCGATGAAGGTCGGCATCTTCGTTCCGATGGAGCCTGCCGCGCGCAGTCCGGCGCAGCACTACAGCGACGTGATCGAAACGATCGTGGCGGCCGACGAGCTTGGTTACAGCTCGGTGTGGCTCGCGTCCCGGCACCTTTCGTCGCTGTACGCGGCGATCCCTTCTCCTTTGGTGCTGCTTTCGGCGGCCGCGTCGCGAACAAGCCGCATCGCTCTGGGCACTTCGGTCGTGACGGTTCCAATCGAGAATCCACTTCGACTTGCCGAGGACTTCGCGACGCTCGACGCGATCTCCGGGGGCCGGGGGAGACTCGGTGTGGGAAGCGGCGACGATCAACCCGCGTTCCAAGCCTTTGGGATCGATTTCGATGAGCGCGCCGCTTCCTTCTCGAAGACCCTTCCTCATCTCCTGGGCCTTATGTCCGGAGAAAAGATCGCCGGCCTCGAGATTTATCCGGCTATCGAAAATTCTCCCAGCAAGACTGCTCTCGCGGCGCAGTCCGAAAGAGGCGCGCGATATGCAGGCTCCCTTGGAATCGGACTTCTTCAAGGAAGGACAGAGCCGGGAAGGCCGGACCCGACAGAGAGCCAGGCCGCCGCCGCAGCCGCCTACCGCGACGAGTTTTCAGACGGATGGATAGTGACCGCGCGCAACGCGTGGATCGGAAGCCCCAGCGACCCGCTTCTGCACGAAGGCCTCGAGAGACATCGAACCTATGTGAAGTCGCGGGGCCGGGACGAGCTCCCTTCCGATTCAGAAGAGGCGTGCAAAGTGCTCAACATCGCCTTCGGCTCGCCAGACGAGCTGGCGGATAGCGTGATGAAGTCGCTGGAGCCAATCGCAACGGATGAAGTTGCGATCACAGTCGACCCAGGGGGCCTTCCCGCCCCCGAAGTCATCGAGAGGATTTCGAAGCTGGCCCAAAGCTTCGGGCTTAAGCCTTAGCGAGCCGCCCCGAGTCCGACTGCCTCACTCTTCCGGACCAGATGCCGCGGGAACAGCTCTCCCGTTCCCATTGGCCAGAGGCAGCATCTTGGCCCCGTCGGGGACTACAACTTCCTCGAGAATCTGCGCAAGGTCGCGTACCTTTGTGGACCCTTCGGCCCCCCTCTCCTTCACGCCGTCGTCCAGCATGATGTGACAGAAGGGACAACCAACCCCGATGACGTCGACACCAAGTGCGATGGCTTCGTCGGTGCGGTCGATGTTGACCTTCTTGCCGATCCGCTCCTCCATCCACATCCGGCCCCCGCCCGCTCCGCAGCAAAAGGTCTGTCTGCCGTGCCGGTGCATCTCGGTCATCGGCGCGCCGGCCTGCGAAAGGATCTTTCGGGGTGCTTCAACGATGTCGTTGTGGCGCGCGGTGTAGCAAGGGTCGTGGTACGCGACGGACTGAACGAAGTCGCGTTCGACTACTAGCCGGCCCGCCTCGACCAGCTCTGCTAGGTATTCGCTGTGATGCCGCACCTGGTATGTGCCTCCAAGTTGCGGATATTCGTTTGCAAGAGTGTTGAAGCAGTGCGGACAGGCGGTGACTATTCGCTTCACCCCGAAGCCGTCGAGGGTCTCGATGTTTTGCTTCGCCATCATTTGAAACAGGTACTCGTGTCCCATACGGCGCGCCGGGTCGCCGTTGCAGTTCTCGTTAGGGCCGAGGACGGCGAAGCTGACTCCGGCTTGCTGCAACAGCTTTGCGAACGACCGAACGACCTTCTTGTTGCGATCGTCGAATGCACCTGCACACCCAACCCAGTAGACAACTTCGTACTGACCGGCCCCCGCTTCTCCCAGGACAGGAACGTCCAGACCTTCAGCCCACTCGAGACGCGCGCTTTGCGACTGTCCCCAGGGGTTCCCGGAGTTCTCCAAGTTCGTGAGCGCTCCCTGCATCTCGCGGGGGAACCGCGACTCCATCATCACGAGGTTTCGTCTCATGTCGACTATGTGATCGATGTGCTCGATGTCCACCGGACAGTTATGAACGCATGCGCCGCATGTGGTGCAGGCCCAGATCACCTCGTCGTCGATGACGTTCGGGTTGAGCGGCATCTCCTCCGCCTCCGGCTTTCCTATTACCGCGTCGAGCACCTTTAATAGCTGCGCGCGCACCTTGTTGGGGGGTCCCTCGTTGATGAACTTGCGTAGCGCTGCCGGCGTCTTCTTCGGGAGCGGAGGTCCCTCTGCATCCCGCTTGGCGCGTACAAGGCCCGGCCCCTGGTCGAAAAGGTGGTCGCGCAGATCCATGATCAGCAGCTTTGGCGAAAGGGGTTTGCCGGTGTTCCAAGCGGGACATGCCGACTGACATCGCCCACATTCGGTGCATGTCGCGGTATCGAGGAGCTGCTTCCACGAAAGGTCTGTGATCTTTCCTGCGCCAATCACCTCGTCCTCGGTCATGGTCTCGAAGTCCACGTCCATCGGCTTCAACGCACCGCGTGGGCGCGTTGCCGTCGAAGAGAAGAACACGTTTGGTATCGAAGTCATGATGTGCAGGTGCTTCGAGTAACCGATGTACACAAGGAATCCGAGCACGATCAGCGAATGCCACCAGAGGAACATCGTGTTCCACGCATCGATGCCCTTCGGCCCCATTGGCTCGAACGCAAACTTCGAGATGATCGATGACGCAAACGTCCAATCCCGCGGATACGGGAAGCGGTCCAGAGCAATCTCGGTAGCGCGCAGGCCCAGCAGGGTGACCATGATTCCGGTGATGGCAAAGAGGATGTAGTCGGCCTCTTTCAGGTGGGAGCCGCGGAAGCGTCCGGGCCGCTGAACCTTTCGGATGTAGAAGGCCATCGCAATGCCGGTGAGCACACCGACGGTGAATAGGTCCTGCATAGCGCCGAACGGCCCCCACCTTCCGATCCAGGGAAGCGCGAACCCCTCGACGTACAGCCCGCCGAACGCCTCGACGATCGTTGTGAACAGAACGAGGAATCCCCAAAAGATCATGGCGTGCATGACCCCCGAGAAGGACCACTGGAGGATCTTTTGTTGCCCGAAGGCGACCCGCAGCATCCTGACGATGCGCCTGCCGGGGTTGTCGATCCGGTCGTCACGCTTGCCGAGCGTGATGTAGTTCAGCAGCTGGATGCTCCGCAGCCCGGCAAGGCCCAGGGCCGCCAGGATGACGAGCGTCATAGCTATCTTCTCGAGCACCGACTCTCCTTTAACCGGTCGGCGGCGATTCTAAGCGTGCCCGGAGCACAAAACGGACGTTGCGGGTCGGCGAGCCCTCCGCGGGGGGTCCAGCGCAGAGAGGGGTACCAAGGGCTGGAAATAGTCCGTGTTCACAAAGTTGACAGATAGGGACTCAAGTTTTATGTTTGTTGAGCCTCAACTGTGGTTACAATGAGGCCGAACTCAAGAATCGAATCAGAAAGGTAAATCAAAATGGCAAAGGCAGTAGGAATCGACCTGGGAACGACCAACTCGGTCGTCAGCGTGCTCGAAGGTGGGGAACCTGTAGTCATCCCCAACGCCGAGGGGCACCGCACAACCCCTTCTGTTGTCGCCTTCTCGAAAAGCGGCGAGATCCTGGTGGGCGAAGTTGCCAAGCGCCAGGCCATCACCAACCCCGACCGGACCTTCCGCTCGATCAAGCGCGAGATGGGCACCAAGTGGGAGCGTGACGTCGACTCGAAGAAGTGGACTCCGCAGGAAATCTCAGCCCAGATCCTTCTGAAGCTGAAGCGTGACGCCGAGGCCTACCTGGGAGACAAAGTCACCCAGGCCGTGGTCACCGTTCCGGCCTACTTCGACGACGCACAACGCCAGGCCACTCAGGAGGCCGGTCAGATCGCGGGCCTCGAGGTTCTTCGGATCATCAACGAGCCGACGGCCGCATCGCTGTCTTACCGCCTCGACAAGGGCAAGTCCGAGGAGACGATCCTCGTCTTCGACCTCGGCGGCGGAACCTTCGACGTGTCCTTGCTGGAGATCGGCGACGACGTCGTCGAGGTGAAAGCCACCTCCGGTGACACACACCTTGGCGGAGACGACTGGGATCAGCGGATCGTCGACGACCTTCTCAAGGAGATCAAGAACAACTACAACGTCGACCTGTCGAAGGACCGCATGGCACTTCAGCGGCTGAAGGAAACCGCAGAGAAGGCCAAGATCGAGCTGTCGCAGCTTTCGGAGACAACCATCAACCTGCCGTTCCTCACAGCAACCGAGTCAGGCCCGGTCCACCTGGAGAAGAAGCTCACCCGCGCGCAGTTCGAGCAGATGACCGAGGACCTTCTTAAAAGGGTCGAGACCCCCTTCCACGACGCGGTGAAGCAGTGGGGGAAGCCGGTAAGCGCGATCGATCACGTTGTTCTGGTCGGTGGGTCGACGCGGATGCCAATGGTCCATGAGCTTGTTACCCGGCTCACCGGCGGGAAAGATCCGCACAAAGGTGTGAACCCCGATGAGGCCGTTGCAATCGGTGCGGCGGTTCAGGCGGGTGTGCTGAAGGGAGAGGTCAAAGACGTTCTTCTCCTCGACGTGACGCCGCTTACGCTTGGCATCGAAACTCTCGGCAGCATCTTCACCCGGATGATCGAGCGCAACACCACTATCCCAACCCGCAAGACCGAGATCTACTCGACGGCGGCGGACAGCCAGCCTTCGGTGACGGTCAACGTCCTTCAGGGTGAGGGCCAGATGGCCAACTCCCCCGGAGTTCGGTCGCTCGGTCAGTTCGACCTGGTCGATATTCCTCCGGCCCCCCGCGGTATTCCGCAAATCGAGGTGTCGTTCGACATCGACGCAAACGGAATCGTGCACGTGTCGGCGAAGGACAAGGCAACCGGCAAAGAGCAGGCAATGACCATCACCGGCGGCTCAGCTCTTCCGAAGGAGGAGATCGACCGGATGATGCAGGACGCGGAGCAGTTCGCGAACGAGGACAAGCAGCGCCGGGAGATGGCAGAGGCTCGCAACATGGCGGACAACCTCGTTTACCAGACGGAGAAGTCGCTCACCACTTACGGCGACAAGCTGACCGATGACGATCGAAAGTCGGTGGAGTCGGCGATAGCGGATCTAAAGACCGCTCTCGAAGGCGAGGACCTCGACCGGATCAAGTCCGCATCCGAGGCACTGACAACTGCTTCTCACAAGCTCGCCGAGCAGGTGTATGCGGCGCAAAACCCCCAGCAGGACGGCGAAGCGGCCGACACGGGTCAGCCCAGTGATGACGATGTTGTCGACGCCGAGATAGTCGAAGAAACAGCAGCAGAGAAATAAAGGACGCCAGGGATATGGATGAGGGTTCGGAAGTGAAAGAGGAAAAGCAGCGCATCCCGATTAGAGACAAGCGGAAGCTTCACGCTGATCCGGCCGCGGACTCCCCCGACGCGGCCGGCGCCGCAACCTCTTCCGAGTCGGACATCCCAATCGAGACGGTAGTTTTGTCTTTGGAGGAACCTTCGGAGGTGCCCGGTAACGAGTCAGCGGCCGGCGGCAGCCAATACCTCGAGGACTTGCAGCGGCTGAAGGCAGAGTTCGAGAACTACAGAAAGCGCGTGCTCAAGGAGCAGACGGCCCTCGTCGAGAACGCGTCGGTTGGGCTGGTCGCCAGACTTCTCGGCGTGCTCGACAACTTTGAACTCGCGGTCGCGGCAGCGGAACAGTCCAGCGACTTCGAACGCATGTTGAAGGGGGTCGAGATGGTTTTTGGGGAACTCAAGGAAGTGCTCAGGTCCGAGGGCCTCGCCCCCATCGAAGCAAAGGGCGCGGACTTCGATCCGACCTTTCACGAGGCGGCGCTCGAAGTTCCGGGCGACGACTCGGGCCGGATGGTCGTCAGCGAGGTCCTTCGTCCCGGTTATTTGTTCAAAAGCAGAGTTCTTCGTCCTGCGATGGTGAAAGTGACCCAGCAGGGCGGGGAGAGCGGAGATGCGGACGGCAATGAATCGTGAGTGGCTGGAGAAGGACTTTTACTCAACGCTTGGAGTATCGAGCGGCGCCAACGCGTCAGAGATAAAGAAGGCCTACCGCAAGCTCGCACAGAAGTACCACCCGGACACAAATGCAGGCGACAAGTCCGCGGAAGACAAGTTCAAGGAAGTCTCGAACGCGTACGACGTGCTGTCCGACGAGAAGCAGCGGCGTGAGTACGACCAGGTCAGGCAGATGGCGCAGTCGGGCACCGTGTACGGCGCGCCGGGAGGAGGCGGACAGCGAATCCACATCGACGACCTCGAGGACTTCTTCGGCCGGGGCGGGGGTGCGGGTGTCGAGGATGTGTTCGGCTCGATCTTCGGAGGCGGTACGCGCAGACCAAGGCGCGGCGCAGACCTCGAGGCGGAAACGTCTCTCAGCTTCGAGGAGGCACTCGAAGGAGCGCAGGTGACCCTGCAGCTTCGGGATCCCTCGACGAGCAGGGACCGCAACATCAAGGTCAGAATTCCTCAAGGCGTTCAAGACGGCCAGCGCATAAGGCTGCCGGGAAAAGGTGCAACGGTGCGCGGCGGCCAGCCGGGCGATCTTTTCGTCAAGGTCCACGTCAGGCCGCACAAAGTCTTCGGGCGCAAGAAGAACGACCTAACTCTGCAGCTCCCGGTCACGTTTGCCGAAGCTGCCCTTGGGGCCGACATATCTGTTCCCACCATGAACGGGGGGCCGGTGAAGGTGAAGATCCCGGCCGGAACTTCCTCGGGAAGGACTCTCCGAGTGCGCGGCAAGGGAATCCAGACGAAAAACGCCAGCGGCGATCTGCTCGTGACCGTGCAAGTCGCTGTGCCTTCGAAGCTCACCAAGGAGCAAAAGGACTTGATCACCAAGTTGTCCAAGACCGACGACTCACCACGGGAAGGTCTCGAGGAGATGACCAATGAGCGATAACAAGCGAAGGCCTTCTGATCGCGCGGCCGTCTATGTCATTAGCGTGGTCTCGGAGATCCTCGGAATGCATCCCCAAACCCTTCGCCAGTACGAGCGCAAGGGTTTGCTCGATCCTCAACGCACGGACGGGAACAGCCGCCGGTATTCCGAGCAGGACTTGAACCACCTTCGGCGCATACAGGAGCTAACTCAGGAAGGAATCAATCTGAGCGGAGTGCGGCGCATCCTCGATCTCGAAAGAAGGATCGAGCGGATGCAAGCCCAGCTCGAGCGGATGCAGGAGAAGATGGTCGAGCGTGAGCGTGAGTTCGCTCGAGAGCGGCGTCGCATCGCATCGCGTTCGGTTCCTGTTCTTCTCTCCGATGTCCGCGACATCTTCCGGCGGTAAGAAGGTGACTCCTAGCCAGCCGATATGCTCCTTTCCTGATGAGTGAGCCTTCTAAGACAGACGCGGCCGTTCGCAAAATCTCAGCGGATTCCCATTCCATTCGTATGACCGGCGACAGATTGCTTGTCGTTCCCCCGAAGGAAATCGGAGAGCGCAAGAGTCGCGGAGGGATATTCATCCCCCCTACGGTCGAGGCTGAGGCCCGGCGGGCGGTTTGGGGCGAGGTTGTCGCAATCGGCCCCCATGTGCGAAGCGCCGAGCCCGGCGACCGGGTGCTCTTCGGCCCGGAGAACGCGTACGAGGTCGATATCAGGGACGAGGACTACATCGTTTTGCGTGAGCGAGATATTCACGCTGTGGCCTCCGAGCGGACCGAGGGCAAGACCGGCCTCTACTTGTAGCCGATCACTACGTTGACCCCGGCCGGATCGGTCAGAGTGATCTCTTCCGACCCTTCGTCACTGCCGACCTGGCCGGCCAGCTCTTTCATCGAAGCAGCGCTCGTTCGCCAGCGGTACTGAGTCATGCCGGTAGCATTCGCCGGGGCGATCCGTGTACCCGCCCAGATGTTGATTCCGACGTGGTGGTGATAGTCACCTGCTGCAAGGAACGACGCGCTGGGAAACATTCGCTGGATGAGGTTGAGCCCCATCGTGTCTCTATAGAAAGTTTCACCATCGGCGATGTCCGCGACGTGCATGTGCACATGCCCGAGACGCGTCTCGGCGTCCAAACCACCGGCCCCGTTCGATTCATTCACGATCCCGCGGGTATCCAGCGGGTCGCTCATCATCGCCAGCGTTCCGTCTCCCAGCCTTGGCCACTCGTTTCTTGGCCGGTCGCGGTAAAGCTCGATCCCGTTGTAGTCGGGGTCGCGCAGATAT
>DATLOJ010000020.1:0-9434 GCA_035536315.1 Actinomycetota bacterium
GTCGATTTGAGGCCAGCGCTTCTAAACTGTGCCCGCGCGGGCGTAGCCGAATTGGTATAGGCGCCGGATTTAGGATCCGGTGGGGCAACCCGTTGGAGGTTCGAGTCCTCTCGCCCGCACTGAATCACCCCATAGAGACAGTAGGTCCTGATGGCTGAAACGAAAACATTCACCGGCGTTGTCAACGAGATAAAAGGGCGCTGTTACGTCCCGGTTCCTTTCGACCCTGATGAGCTTTGGGGCAAGAAAGAGCGGCATCACATTCACGGGACGATCAACGGTCTGGGTTATCGCGGAGTTATCGAGCCGATCGAGGATGACCGCGGCTTCTCGATCGGTGCCGCGTGGCGCCGGGAGTGCGGTCTTGGAGCCGGTGACAAAGTGAAGGTTGTCTTGAAACCCGAAGGCCCCCAGCGCGACGACCTGGCTCCCGACATTGCGGCGGCACTCTCGAAGAACCTCAAGGCCGCCGAGTTCTTCGACTCGCTCGCGCAGTTCCATCGAAAGGCCTACCTCACCTGGATCTATGCAACGAAGCGAAGCCCGGAGCTGCGGGCCGAACGCATCGGCGAGATGGTCAGGCTCTTGAAGCAGGGTCACAAACAGCGGCCCGGCACATAACTCTCAGCCGGTCAATACCCGGGAGAGCTGATCGGCCAGTCCCCGCAGGGCTTTCCCTCGGTGGCTGATTGCATGTTTCTCTTCGGGGGAAAGCTCGGCCATCGTGCGGGACTCCTCTAGAGGAACGAAGTACGGGTCGTAACCAAACCCTCCGCTTCCCCGAGGATCCTCTCCGATTGTTCCTTCGCAGCTTCCGATCCCCGCAATCTCCGATCCGTCGGGCATCACCAGGGCTACAACGCACTTATAGCGAGCATTCCTTTTCTCGCGGGGCTTGCCCTCCATCATCTTCATGAGCTTGGCGTTGTTTTCCTCATCGGTCGCGTGCGGCCCGGCAAATCGTGCTGAGTGAACGCCCGGCTGTCCCCCCAGCGCGTCAACTTCAAGACCTGAATCGTCGGCGAGCGAGGGTTTCCCAGTAATGGCCGCCACGGCCCGGGCTTTGATCAGTGCGTTCTCCAGGAACGTCTCGCCGGGCTCGTCTATTTCGCCCCAGTCACCAACGTCCTCGGTCGTTAACAACTTCACGGGAAGGTTGGAGAGAATTTCGATTACCTCGGCTACCTTCGCCTTGTTCCGGCTGGAGACGACTATCTCGAGTGTCACGTCAGCCCTTCGAGGCGGCCGCCCCCAATATTTCTCTTTGAACGCCAACTATCTCGTCGATTCCTAGCTTGCCGAGCTCCAAAAGTGAGCTCAGCTCATCGTTCGAGAACGTTGCCCCCTCTGCTGTTCCTTGAAGCTCTACAAACTGCCCGGAGCCAGTCATCACTATGTTCATATCGACTTCTGCAGTCGAGTCCTCGACGTAGTTGAGATCCAGGCACGGCGTGCCTTCGACGATACCCACGCTTATTGCAGCCACTTCATCCTTGATGGGACTGGTCTTTAGCAGCCCTTTATCGATGATGGTCGAGCAGGCGTCAAAAAGGGCAATGTAGGCCGCGGAAATCGATGCGGTTCTGGTTCCGCCATCGGCCTGTAGAACATCGCAGTCGATCCAGATCGTCCTCTCCCCGAGAGCATCAAGGTCGCAGGCTGCCCTCATGCATCTGCCGATCAACCGCTGGATTTCCTGGGTCCGGCCCCCGAGCTTTCCCTTAGAGGCCTCGCGCGGAGTCCTCACATCCGTCGAGCGCGGCAACATGGAGTACTCAGCCGTCACCCACCCTCTTCCCTTGCCGCGAAGAAACTCCGGGATGCGTTCCTCGACGGACGCGTTGACCAGCACCCGCGTCCGGCCGCATTCGTACAGGACGGATCCTTCAGCGAAGTCGATATAACCGCGCTCGACCTTGATAGGCCTTAGATCGCGCGGCCCCCGTCCATCGACTCTGTTCATTGCCGGCGAGCCTATATCTCGACTACCAGGTTGTCGCGAGCAACAAGGATCTCCCCGGAAAACTCCTTGGCGGCAATTCGCACGGACTCCTGTGGGTCGAGACCGGGAGTTACATGTGTCAGGACCAGTTTCCCGGCTTCCGCTTCGGCTGCGAGCCTTCCGGCTTCCTCGGCCGACATATGCACTTCAGCAAGAGACTCGATCTTCGTCAGCGTGCTGGCCTCCGCGATCAGGCAGTCCGCCTTCGAAAAAAACGTTGCCAGGTTGGGGTCGGGACCGGTATCTGCCGTGTAGCCGAGGACGCGTCCGTCAATCTGTGCCCGCACTGCAAGCGTTTCCGTCGGGTGGATCGTGTTCGCAAAGGAGAAGTCAACGCCGCCTATGTTTTCTTGTCCGCCAGGACTGAGTTTGCGGAAAGAGAGATAGCCGTCGAAGCAGTCTTCTGGGTTTTCTGCCTCACGAATAAGAGCGCACACTGCCTCGCGCGTTCCGTCCGGCCCGAATACCTCCAACCCTGTTGCCCCCCTGCTGTCCTCGGCGTACCGCAAGGCGTAGTACAGGGGGTAGATGTCGAGGAAGTGATCAAGATGGGTGTGGGACAGAATCACGGCGGTTATGTCGTGCTTTGCAATGTGCCGTTGAAGGTTTGCAAAGGTCCCCGTCCCTGCATCCAGCCAGACGTTGGTGTCTCCTGCCTGAATCAGAAAGCCCGAGGCGGCAAGGTCCGGAACCGGAAAAGTTCCGCTTGCCCCCAGCACTACAACCTGCAAACCCCCGTTGCTCACGGTTAGCCATCCTCCCAGGGAATCGACTCCACTTCGGACAGTCCCGCCAAGAACCGCGAGCCCACATCAAGGAACTGGCCGGAGTCTCCGGACACGATGAATCGGCGATTCCCAATGCTCATCGTCTGACGGAGAAGTCCGAGGTCGTGAAGGACTGCGTACGTATCCTTGGCCACTTCCTCCGCCGACGACACCAACTCGACCTGTCCTTTGGTGACCGAGTGCAATACGCCTCGCAGCAGTGGGTAGTGGGTACACCCCAGGATCAGCGTGTCCACACCTTGACGGATGAGTGGTTCCAGATATCCCTCGGCAAGAGTGAATAGCTCGTCCGAAAAAGTGTCCCCTCTCTCGACGTGTTCAACGAACTTCGAGCAAATCTGAGTCGAAATCTCAATCTTCGAATTTGCGATCTTGATTTCCTGCTCGTACGCGCCGGACTCGATGGTCGCCTTCGTTCCGATCACACCGACCTTGTGGTTGTGGGTGACCCTGACCGCAGTTCGCACAGCCGGCTCGATCACTCCGATGACGGGTATCTTCATGCGCTTTCGCGAGTCGAAGTACGCCGCGGCCGTCATTGAGTTGCATGCGATAACGGCCAGCTTGACGTCGAAAGAGACCATGAGATCCATGATCTGAAACGCAAACTCACGAACCTTCTCCACGGGACGGGGGCCGTACGGAAAGCGGGCCGTGTCGCCAAAGTAAATGAAGTTCTCTTGAGGCAGAAGCTCCTCGAGGGACCGCATTACGGTAAGGCCCCCTACCCCCGAATCGAAAACTCCGATCGGCCTATCCGCCTGTGTTACCACGGCATGTACTCCACCGACGTGGCGGCCTCTTCGACTTGCTTCGTCCAGATCTCTGTCGATAGGTATTTCCAACCGCCGTCGGCAAACAGGCAAACAATGTCACCCTCATCCATCTTGGAAGCTTCGCGACGGGCAACGTGCAGAGTGGCACCCGAGGAGATTCCGGCGAAGATGCCTTCCCGGTCGGCGAGGGCCTGAGTCCACGTCACAGATTGGTGTGCATTCACTTTGATTCCGGAGTCAATCATCGACTCATCCAGTACCGGCGGAATGAACCCGTCCTCCAACGATCGGAGCCCGTAGACAAGGTCGCCCTGTTCGGGCTCTGCGGCAATCACCTTCACGGAAGGTTTGGTCTCCTTGAAAAATCTTCCGACGCCGGTCAGCGAACCGCCGGTACCCAGCCCCGCAACGAAATGAGTAATTTCTGGAAGATCCTGCAGGATCTCCGGGCCTGTGGTCTCGTAATGAGCCCGCGGATTTGCCTCGTTTCCGTACTGATAGAGCATCAAATACTTGGGATCCTCACTCATTTCTTTTGCGACATCGATGGCGCCGTTCGAGCCTTTGTCGCCCGGCGAGTAAATCACCTCGCCGCCGAACAGCCGGATGAGTTGGGCCCTTTCCGGTGAAGCCGTTTCAGGCATGACGCAAACAAGACGGTACCCGAGCCTGCTCGCGAAGAAGGCCAGTGAGATTCCGGTGTTGCCCGATGTGGGCTCCAGAAGCACACGATCGTGTGTCAACTCCCCCGTTGCCAAGGCAGACTCGATCATCTTCACCGCGATTCGGTCTTTGAGCGATCCGGTTGGGTTTTGTCCCTCGAGCTTGGCCCAGATCCTGACGTTGGGATTGGGAGAAAGCGAATGGATACCCACCAGTGGCGTGTTTCCAACAAGTTTTGTGATGTCCTGGAACAGCAAGGTGATTACAGTCCGGCGTGGAGAGAAAAGACGGGACCGCGCAGCAAAATTGTTGCGACCTTAGGCATCAACTCAAGATACCACCAGGTCAACTTCTTCAATTGCTCCGTCTTCGTCGCGCCAGTCCTTCTTTCTGATCAGAAATCCCCGTGCCTCTGGAGGAGTCGCTTGAAGCGAAACAATTATGTAAATCGAGTCGGGGTAGTGAGCCTCTCTGATGTCGGTCGGAGATGGGAGGGCGGGACTCGCCACATGCGAGTGGAAGATGGCTACGAGCTGTAGCTCCGACTCATCGAGAGCATCGAAGGCAGCGAGCATCTGCTTGTCATCGGGCCGGTAATAAACCGGTGATCTGGCTGCGTTGTCGAGTGGGAGAAGTCTTTCTACCTTTCCCTGCCTTCCGCCGAGAAAGCCGCATGCTTCATTTGGAAGGCCTTGCCTGCAATGCTCGACCATCGCCGAATGAAGTTCGGCCGGAATCTCCAACTTCATTCACGGACCTCGATGGCTCCGGCTTCTCCATCGATAATTTCTCCGATCTCCGCCGCCAGAACCGATTCCCCGCTCAGCTTGGCCCCCAGAGTCTCCGCGCGTGACTCGTCGACCGCAATAAGCAGACCACCGGATGTTTGTGCGTCGAACAAGATGATGCGAGTTTCAGGGTCGATCGACTCATCGAACCGCACCTGTTCACCAAAGTGCTTCTCGTTGCGGCGAGTGCCGCCTGGCACCATCCCTTCGAACGCGAGCTCTGCCACCCCGTCGATGACAGGCACTGCCGAACTCGAAATTCTCGCAGCCGCTCCGCTGAGATTCAGCATGTTGCTGAGGTGTCCGATCAGTCCAAACCCCGTGACGTCGGTTGCGGCCCCGGCCCCCGTATCGAGCATCGCCTGCGAAGCATTGGCATTAAGCGCCGACATGATCTGGACCGCCTCTTTCTCCAACTCGGGGGAGGCCGATTCTCTTTTTATCGCCGTCGCAATGATCCCCATACCGAGCGGCTTGGTAAGGAACAGCTTCATTCCGGGTTTGGCGCTGGAGGCCGTCACAACTTTCGACGGATCGATCAGCCCCGTCACAGCCATTCCGTACTTGGGTTCAGGATCGTCGACGGTGTGACCACCCACAACGGATGCACCTGCCTCCCGAGCCTTCTCGAAGCCGCCCTTGAGAACATCTGCAAGAAGCGCGAAGTCCAGGTCCGCCGGCCATCCGACAAGGTTCAAAGCCGTCACAGGTTTGCCCCCCATCGCATAAACGTCGCTGAATGCATTCGCGGCAGCTATCGCTCCCCAATCCTTGGGGTCATCAACAACCGGAGTGAAGAAGTCAGCGGTCTGAACCAGAGCTAACTCGTCCGAGATCCGGAATATCGCTGCATCATCGGCCGCGTCGAGGCCGAGCAGCACGTTTGGGTCAACGCTGCCCGGAAGCTCAGACAATCGGCGCAGGACCTGCGCCAGGTCACGAGGACCTAGCTTGCAAGCTCAGCCAGCGCCGTGCGAAAACTTTGTTAGCCGTACCTGTTTTGTCATCGTCTTCTTTATACAGGCGATGCAGAAAGTCGCTCCGGGCGGGCGATTGATATCTTGAAAGCTCAATGCCCGAAGATCCGGTCAAGCCCACTACCCCAAAGCGCAAGAGGCAGCGCCAAGAGTCGGCCGTTCCAAAGAGCATCGTCAACAGGGCAAGCAGAGTCGCGGCGACTTCTATCAAGGGGACGATGAAGCTCGCGATGCTCGGCCCCCGGCGCCTTCTGAACAAGGCCGGAGCCGATCAGATCACCTCCGACTTCCACGCCTCCACCGCCCAGGACCTCGTTCAGCTTCTCGGGAGACTGAAGGGGGCCTCGATGAAAGTCGGGCAGCTCGCGTCGTTTATCGACGCCGGGGTCCTACCACCCGAAGCCAGGGATCAGTATCAAGAAGCACTCGGCTCACTCAGAGACTCGGCTCCCCCGATGGAGCCCAAGCTCGTTCGGCAGGTTTTTGTAAGAGAGTTCGACAAGGACCCCGAGGAGCTCTTCGCAAAGTTCGACATGAATCACGCGGCAGCCGCAAGCTTGGGGCAAGTTCACTATGCAGAGATGGATGATGGAACTCCGGTCGCCGTGAAGCTGCAGTACCCGGGGGTCCAGTCCGCCATCCGTTCCGACCTCGCGATGACCTCCGTCGTGAAGCCTCTTCTCCCGCTGCTCGCGCCGGGCCTCGAGGCCGACGAAGCCATGGCGGAGGTGAGGGCCAGGATCCTCGAAGAATGCGACTACAAGTTGGAAGCAGCCAACCTGGACCGGCTTGCCTTCCACTACAGCGGCCACCCATTCGTATGGATCCCGTGCTCCTTCCGCGACTTGTCCGGCGAAAGGGTCATGACGATGCAGCGGGCTTCGGGAATGCCCTTCGATGAGATCAAGAAGCTCTCACGGGAGGAGAAGAACCGAGTTGGAGAGATCCTGTTCCGCTTTTACTACGGGTCACTCCACCGGTACGGATTCACGAGTGCAGACCCACACCCGGGGAATTACCTGCTAATGAACGACGGAAAAATGGCGTTCTTCGACTTTGGCCTTGCTTGCACTCTCCCTCCCGAACATCGCCCACTGATGCATCAAGGATTGATGGCAGTCCACGACAACGACGTCGAGTCGCTTTACGACTCTGCTCTCAAGATGCGCTACATCCGCCACCCCGAGCGCATCGATCCCGACCGCTTCATGCAATGGGCCAAGATCTCTCTTGCCCCGGTAGTAGAGGACAGGAACTACCAGTTCACACGGGAGTTCATCGCCGAGCGCACCGCCGCAATGATGGACGTGAAGAATCCCTGGTGGGCTTTCCTTCGCCTCCTGAATCTGCCCCGCTGGGCGATTCTGCTCTTCCGTCTGGAAATCGGTTTGTTTGCCGTCCTGGCGCAACTGGAAGCAGAGGCGAACTGGCACAAGATCACCATGGAGTTTTACGACGACTGCCCGCCGTCAACCGAACTCGGCAAGCAAGAGCATGACTGGCTCGCCGAGAAGCCTCCTCAATGAGCGGATGGGGCGATTGAACCGGGAAACGGCCACCGGCACTTTCGAGGTTTCTCTTACTCCTCAGTCCGATAACGCTTCCGATGATCCGATGCTTGCAAGGCACCTGATCGACAAGACATTTCAGGGGGACCTCGAGGGAAAGAGCGTTGGCCAGATGTTCAGTGCCGGAACGGCGGTTTCGGGATCTGCGGGTTACGTCGCGATCGAGAAAGTGCAGGGCTCCCTACAAGGCCGTAGTGGCAGTTTCGTCTTGCAGCACAACGGCACGATGACGCGCGGTGAACCCAGACTCGATCTGACCGTAGTCCCCGACTCGGGAACCGGCGAACTGACCGGGCTAGAAGGAGAGATGACGATCGACATAGACGACGGGAAGCATTCCTACAACTTGAGCTACAGCCTTCCCGGCTAGCCGACCTGCTCTACGACTTTGTCGGTGCCGAACCTCAGAAGATCCTGGAAAGACTCTGGTCCCGCCAGGTAAACCACCGCAAAGGAAGTGATGAAGATGATCACCGACAGCCAGCGCGTGTACACGCCGCGAGTTCGAGTAAACAGGATTGCGGACAGCACGATCATGAGGGCGGAGCCGACAACCTTGATGTCGCCAAGCGGCACTTCATACCCGCCGACCTGACGTGTCGACGTCCCGAAGAATGATGCCAGGTCGAGCCGAATGTCGAAGATCAGAAATATGAGAGTCGCCACGTAGACAACACCGAGCCCCCAGGAAGCCCACTTGGTCGATTCCCCCTCGGTTCGATAGATCTCATATGCGACGGCCGGCAGAAGAGCGAACATCGGCACGAGAGCGTTCTTGGAAAGCAGCCCAATCAAAATCCCTAGCGCCGCCAAGACACTCAAAATCGCGCAAATCAAAGTCGCGTACTTAGTAGGCTTTGCCACGCTCGTAACCTAATGCCCCACCCCCAAGAAAACAACGACCCCCAACGGCAGCAGCGCCCATTCCCCCGCAGTGTGGGGATTGCTCTCAAACCCTGTCGAAGTATGCCGGGCGGTCGCTTCGCCATACGGCAAAAGCGACAGGAATTCTCGTTACATGTCCCGGGTCTAGGTTAGAAGGAAGCTCGCTCTCAACGAACCATCCTCTATCGAGTGACTCTCTTGCGTGCTTGGGTTCCTCAAGGGGTGCCTCTAGCGGTTTGCAAATAAAGAGGAAGTGATAGAGATGGTGGCGCGTAACCGAGCCGCAGAGACGGGAATCGAAAACACCTGCGAGCGCCGTCGCCTCGCAAGTCACCCCTGTTTCTTCAAACGCCTCACGCGTGGCTGTTTGCGCGGGCGTCTCTCCAACTTCCGAAGCTCCACCTGGCATCGCCCAGAGCCCGTTATCACTTCGCTGAATCAAAAGCATCCGACCATCGCGGTCGATGATCGCGGCGTCAGCTGCGGCAAACGGAGTGGGGTGTAGCAGAAGAGTCTCGCGCAGTGGTCCGAGTTCTTCGAGAGTTTCTCCCGTGACAACGGAGAACAACTCCAAGACCACATCTTGCACGCTCGTCCAGCGCTCCCGGCCGTAGCCTTCGGATGAGTAATGAAGGCCCGACGCGGACAGTCCTCGCAGTCTTTCTGCGAGCGATGCGATGCGTCTAGTGGGTTCGTCCCCACCCCCCAGGGATCCGGGCTGAGGATGCCGTTTCATGGGCAAGACAGATCCTCGCTACTTACGGTGCGATCAACGCCTCCAACAACACTCAGGAAACGAGCAACTGAGCGCTCTTGGAGGCGGCGGGAATCGAACCCGCGTCGACACGGCTCTCAACTGGGGCATCTACGGGCGTAGCCTGATTTCAAATCTCGGTCCGGGGTTTGCCACAGGCGGGCTCCTCGGTCCCAGCCCGTCTAATTTTTCCCCCGGCGCTCGTCGGGCGCCTGCCTCCGGGGTTAGCCCTC
>DATLOJ010000021.1:0-40769 GCA_035536315.1 Actinomycetota bacterium
CACCGGCCCGGCCGACGGGGTGCGGGTCGTCGGATCGTTCCGGGCGGTGCGGATCGAGGGCGACTCCTCCGTTGTGTCTGCCATTGCGGAAGGGCCGTTCAGATTGCGGCGCGATGGGGGCATGATGGTGTTCGAAGAGGAAGTCTCAGACGACGACTCCGAGAGCTACCTGATGTTCGGCCCCCGCCAGCGCGTAAGAGTGAGGGGGAAGCTCAACGGGCGCCGTGTGCACTGGAACGCCGGTGGCGAGCGCCCCGAGCTTCGTCTTCGCATGAATCCGAATCTGCCGCTGTTCCTGGACCTCACGGCCGGTTCGGCAAAGGTCAGCGGGATTCAGGGGCCGATCACGGCCGAGATCACTGCGGGCAGCGCGAAGATCGTGGGAGTTCACAGTCCTCTCAACCTGGCCATCGAAGCGGGCAGTGCCAAGATTTCCGGCCTCTTCGACAGCGGGGAGTCGAAGATCAGGTGCAGCGCCGGCTCTGTGCGAGTCGAGCTGGACCCAGAGTCCGACGTAAAGATCTCCGCATCGGCGACGCTCGGAAAGGTCGCCCTCCCGGACGGAAGCGAGGGAGATGAGGGATGGTTCTTCGGCGGGGGCAGCAGACACCTGACGCTCGGAGAGGGAAAGGGGCTGCTGGACATCGACACCAACGCCGGCGCCGTCAGCGTTTCGGTGGGCAAGGGCCTGCTTTGACCGAAAGGCAGGCTCCTCGCAACTGCCCGGTGTGCGGCGACGTCCTTTCGCTGACAAGACTTTCATGTGACGACTGCGGGACCGAGCTGGCGGGGCACTTCCCCACCTGCGAGTACTGCGTGCTGACAAGTGCCGACCGTGAGACTCTGCGAGTTTTTCTCTCCTCCCGCGGCAACATGAAAGAGGTCGAGCGCCACCTTCAGGTCAGCTACCCCACCGCCAGGGCCCGTTTCGACGAGATCCTTTCCAAGCTCGGGATTGCGGGGGGCCCGCCGGAAGAGGGGGCCGAGGAAGACCCGGCGCAGAGCGAGGAGCAGCAGGCTGAGATTCTCGAAAAGCTGGCTCGGGGGGAGATAGACGTGGAGGCGGCCCTCCAACAGATGGGCTGAAGCACCTGTGATTTAACTCCCCGTCAGGTGGTATACCTGAGTGATGGCGCGACGAGCTTTAGCGATTTTTTCCCTGCTGGCCTTGCTCATCTCGACAGGATGCGGCCTCTCGCGAAACACCGGCAAAGATGCGAAGCCACGCACCGGCGCATACGGGGATCCGAACTCCCTCGCCAGCCCAACTGAGACGGCCACCGATCCGGCAGCGCCGCCCGCGGAGCCGCCGCCGGGGCCCGGCAAGGCGCCCGGCAACAACATCCCCAACTTCCAGCCGGGGGCCCCGCCGCCAACGGACGAGCCTGAGAGAGATCCCGAGGAAGTAGATGACGAGTCGTATCCTGGAGCGGCCGCCAGGGCGATGCTTCGCCCCCAGCCCTTCACGGAGATCGTGATCGAGATCGACTCAGTTCCCGGACAAGAACCCGACGAGCGAGCGCTCAACTACATGATCGACACGCTTAGCCGGATAACGGGCAAGAGAGTAATTCGCGAGGGCGGCAATAGCCTCCCGTCCACCGACGGAACGACTACCGCCTCTCAGGTTCGCGAAATGTCCAAAAGGCGCAACACACACAGCGTTGCTCCCAGAGTCTCTCTTTACCTCGCATTCTTGAATGGCCGAGCGGCCGAGAGTGACAGGATCCTGGGCTACGCGGTATTGAGCACAGTTATCGGCTTTTATCCCGATCGTTGGCGTGGCCTGGCAAATGTCAACAACTACGCCGTTGAAGGCTCGATAATCCTCCACGAAGTCGGACACCTTCTGGCCCAAACGGAAATCGACTACGTAAGCCCGCGTCATCGCAAAAGCTCGAACCCAGCGCACGGCAACCACACGACAAACCAGGCGTCGGTTATGTACTACGAAGTGGAAACTACTGGCATCTCCAGCGTTGTGCGCGGATCAGATCCGCTTGCGTTCGACGCCGACGACCTGGCCGATTTCAGGGACATGGCGGCAGGCAGGCTCTAGATTACGCATCACCGCAGGACGATCGCGTTTATCGCAGGGCTGCTCCTTTTAACCACAGCCTGCGGACGGCACCTCAGCAGCGATGAACCGAGGAAGCCTGCCGGCCCGCAGAGTTACGGCGATGCTGGTGACCCGGTTCTGGTGCCCCCGACGGCAACCGCTTCCACCGCCCCAGAAGCAGAAGCCCCTGCAGAAGGCGAGACGGCTATCGAGGTGACCGTCGTCGATCAGAACGGAAAGAACCCGGCATCCATCCCCGTTGCCATCGAAGGGCCGGAGGTTATCAACGCTCTCACGGACCCACGGGGCAGGGTCAGGCAAGCCGCCGCTCCGGGGAACTATTCCGTTTACATCCCGGCCGGCTGCACCAACATTCTCATCGTCGAGTTCGGGGGCCAGGGATCACTGGGGGTGGCCCCGAAGCAAACTGCCAGGGCGAAGCTGGAAACAACCTGGAAGCATCGCTTTGGGCCGGATGGCGCAGCCTATTCGTCGGAGGTCCCTTACTGGATCGTGGGACATGAGATCACCGTGACTTACGAAGTAGTTGATCGGTGCGATCAAGTGAAAGCCAGGGGAGCAAGCTTTCCCACGTACCGCTTCGAGACCAGTCCCAACGTGGAAGTTATCGGCGAGCCGGTCATGAGCAGCGATGCCAACGCGCAGGCAACCGTGAAGGTCCGGTGCAACTCCGCCGGGAGAGCAGAGCTCACCGTCTTCGATTCGAAGAATCTTCCGGACCGTATTGACCTCACCAGCCAGATCAGCGGCTCGCAGGTCGAGTGCCGGCACGACTGAAGCACACTTGCTTCAGTCGTCACGGATTAGGCACTTCTTGGCTTAGCCGTCACAGCTGACCTACTGCTGGACCGTCACCGCAGTCGCCACATGCTTGGCCGGATCGATGAACACGACTGTCTCTTTTCCCTTGGGTGGCGCACTCACCCCGTCCGCGAGCTTGATGACGGTGCCGTCTTCAAAGACCGCCCTCTTCTTTGAATCCAGCCTGTCGAACACTCCGCTGTAAATGACTACGGGGGCGTCTCCTTGCGGAACAACGCCGATGACCGCGACCCAGACGACTTGCTTGTCTTTTATGCCCACATGGACGTACCTGCTCTTCCATCGTCCAGGGGGCACGACCTCATGGCCGCGGGTCGTGAAACTCTCGACGTCCTCGCTGACCGGGAGGCTTCGTTCGCCGTCGAGCTCGATCCTTCTGAAGTCCCCCTGGGTCACGATCCCCTGGTCGCTGGGCACACGAGCCCCGATCTCCAGCGCACTCTTTGGCCCCACCGCGGCAGCGCACGCCGGCAGCGATGCGATTAGAGCAAGCGCCACAAGCAGACCGCCTGCTCTAGGGATAGTGCGATGAATTCGCCTGGGCGCCGGTCTCGACGCAGGACCGATCACTCGGGAAAGATTACGGAGAGGTGGGCTCTTCAGGCGGAGCCGGTCCCCCGGCCCCGTCGGTCGCCGTGGTCGTCGCCCCGGCCCCCGCGTCCGGCGGAGGACCGCCCCCTCGGGGCGGGCCGGAGTTGAAGAACTCGAGGTTGCCCGGAACTGCTTCGAGCGGAAGCTGGATGTCCACCGACTGGCCGAGGTTTACGAACCTGTAGCTCATCTGTCTGACTCTGATTGGTTCGCGCGCCTTACCCTGCCTCACGGATTCCAGCAAGCGCAGGTGATACTGAGGGCCCTTTCCTTCTCTGGCCTTCTTGAAGTCCGGATGGCGCTCGAAGTCGATCAGTTCCTTGATCTCCAGAACCTCGCCGCCCTTGACGTAAAAACTCATCTTTCGGAAATGGGCTGTGCCGGGTAGGGCGGACTGGGTACCGCGCTGGCTTCTTCTTGGAAGAGCAGGCGGAAGTATGTCGTAACGCTTGATCCCTAAGTCCTTTTCGGGTTCGGGAATACTCTTGATCTCCTCAGAAGGCCTGTAGTTGATGAGGTCGTCCTTGTTGAAATCCCAAACTTGGCGCCCCTCGTCAATGGCCCGCCTTGCATAGTGAAAGATGTACGCGGCATCCACACCGGGGTTGTTTCCAACCTCAATCGAACCCTCGTCGGTGACGGTCGGTAACAAAGGAGGAGCCGCGTCGTAGTCGATAACCCATCTACCTTCGAGCATGGCCTGTCCTGTGACCCTGCTGCCCAGGAACCCTGACTCCACCCCCAGGCGAAATCCGGGGATCAGGTCCACGTTGATGAATCGAAGAGCCAGTGCGTCATCGCTGATGATCGCCTCGGCAAGGTCCTGCCCGTCGAGTCGCACCAGGGTTTGACTTCTTAGGTCGTCCTGAACCTTGCCCACCGCCTCCTGCTTTATGCCCTGCGAAGAGTCCGAATAGACAAACTCCCTGGACTGCCTTTCCGTCTTTGCAAGGGCAGCCAACAGCTCATCCGCGGCGGTGTCCTCTTTCTGGCACGCCGGCGCAGCGACGGCGAGCACAATGAGAAGCGTAAGAAGCGCCTTCAGTTTTCTACTCATAGTGTGATCGGCAGACTGACCACCCGGCGCAGCAGAGTCCGGGGGAACTCGAAGTCCTGGTGAACGGATAGAACGAAGTAACCATTGCCTTTGAACCACAGGTAGACCTGCTGCTGGTTCCCTGCGGTCGAGTACACGATGGTGTCGTTGACGCGGATCTCCTGTGGGTCGCTGGAACCAACGAGCCCAATTATCTCGTCTCTGAATTTCTTCTCCTCGGGCCGGGCCAGCCCGTTGAAGCGCGCGACCTGATAGGTGGCACGCAGAAGATCCTCCTCGCGAAGGCTGAACATCCCAACGCTGTCGACGTACGGACGGTCCACGCTTTTGACCTGATTCGCGATGTCTTCGGGTTGGACGGCGAGGCCGAGGATCTGCCCCGGAACCTTGATCCGTGGGGCGGTGATATCGCCGGTCCCCGTCACCACCTCTCTCAAGTCCCTGCCCTCGCCGCAGGCCACAAGAACAAATGCAAGTGCGAGTACCAGGAAGGCGAGACGGCGCATGTTCAGGCGACTTCCAACGATGCGAAGATGAACGGTGCGGCCATGTCTTCGATCTTCCACCTGCCGGGGGGCAGCTTCCCCATGACCCTGGTCTGTCCCGGGTTGAGGGCACCGGAGTCGAACGAACCGTCGGCAGCCCTGAAGCTGCGCTGGGGCCGCTCTGCCGTGTTGTCCGCGTTTGTGACCCTCAGAACGAATCCGACCGGCATTACGAGCTCGTTCCCCGGGTCGTAATAGGGGCTGTCGGCAACCAGCTTCACGTCAAAGAACTTCTCTTCGGCCGCAGTCGGTGAAGGTGCGGCTGCCGTGGGCGATGGCACGCCGAGCGCGCCCGTCGTGGGAGACCCAGTTGGTGATGGCTCAGGACTCCTCTCCCCAAGCCTTTGCTTCTCCTTTTGCTCCTCGAAGTCGGTAATAACCTCGGAGCCCACCCTCTGCTCCTTTCCACAAGCGCCCAGGACCAGAATCAGCAGACCAAGCACAGCAAAGAGCCTCACGAACCCGGTTCTTCTCATGTCAAAAGCCCCGATCTTTTGATGACTTCCTCGGAAGTACCAAGATACGACTGGATGACTCTTTCGTCATTGAGCACGTCATCGGGCGCACCTCTAATTACTGTTCTTCCCTGTTCCATTGCGAGCAACTCATCCGAGATAGAGGAAATGAGCGGCATGTCGTGCTCGATGATCAGGATGCTGCACCCCGTCTCGAACCTGACCCGCCGAAGCAACGGCGCGAGCATCTCGGCCTCGGCCTGGGCGATTCCACTCGAGGGCTCATCAAGCAGGAGAACGCGGGGCTCCGCCGCGAGGACGCAGGCGAGGTCGGTGATTCTCCGCAGGCCCGTCGACAGCTCCTTGACGAATTTGTCTCTGAAGGCGTCGAGGTCCAGAAGTTCGATCAGCCTGTCTGCACGCAAGCGAACCCGCCGCTCTGCCGCTCTCACCTGAGGAACTTGAAGGGCGGCAAGAGTGACGCTCCGTACGTCGAGCTTCCTCTCCAGGGCCACCAGGACGTTCTCGTAAACAGTCAGTGATGGGAACAGCCGGGCGTCCTGGAATCTGCGGATCAGCCGGCGTTTGGCCCGCTCGTCCGGAGACATTCCGGTAACGTCGACCCCGTCGTAGACGATCTTTCCGCTGTCGACGTCCTGATACCCGCAGATGAGGTCGAACACAGTCGTCTTCCCTGCACCGTTCGGGCCGATGATTCCCAGGATCTCTCCCTCTCGGAGATCAAGGCTGACGTCATCGACCGCCTTGATTCCTCCGAACGACTTGCTGATGCCCTGAACCTGCAGGATCGCCCTTGCCTGCGAGAGTTCGTAAGACCGGAGCTCCCGATCACTTTTTTGCGCGCCGCCCGGAGCTGCACCTGTTAGTGCGCCCGTGCCCTTGACGTACACGGCCCGCAGAATGTCGGGCCTCGTCAGAAGGTCTTTGGTCGCTCCGACGAATTTGACCTCGCCCTTCTCCATGAAGATTGCGCGCTCGGCGACGGTAAGTGCGACGTTCACCGACTGCTCGACGAGGATGACGGTGACTCCGGTCGCGTGAATGGCCTTGACGACCTCAATCAGCTGCTGAACGACTGCCGGGGAAAGGCCAAGCGACAGCTCGTCGATCATCAGCAGCTTCGGCTTGGCCATGAAAGCCTGAGCAAGGGCAAGCATCTGCTGTTCACCACCCGACAGCAGCGCTGCCTTCGAGTTCTCTCTTTCCTTGAGGATTGGGAAGATGCGGAAAGCTTCCGCCATCCTGGCCTTGGCCTCTTTGTCGTCGTTCAGCCAGTTTCCCAGCACGAGGTTTTCGTGGACCGACAGGCCCGGGAAGACTCCCTTGCCACCCGGCATCAGAACGACTCCGCGCGGAGTTATCTCGTGCGGTGGGATGTGAGTTATGTCACGGCCGTCGTAAACGATTGCTCCCGAGGAGGCTTCCTGAATTCCGGCGATTGCTTTAAGCAGCGTCGATTTCCCGGCCCCGTTGGTTCCGAGGAGCGCAATGATGTCGCCTTCTTCGACGTCGAAGTCGACGCCGAACAGAACCTGGACTCCGTCGTACTCGACGTCGATGTCACGGCAAACCAGCTGCTTGCGGCGACCTTCCTCGATGGCACGCTTGTATTCGAGGGCGGCTCCCTGGGATGCAATGGCCGCGCGCAGGTCCCGGTCGTACAAGGGCGCAGCGCTGAGGTCGATCATTGCCGCGAGCAAAAGGAAGGGTGCTGCTATGAGCATCGTCCCCTGGAGGCCATACCTGGTTCCGACGGCCCCAATGATGAAGAAGTTGAGGAGTTGAACGGGAATCAGGGCGACGGTCTGCACCGCGAAACCAAAGGTCCTCATGTTGGCCGGGACGATTTGAAGGAACAACAGACTCCGTGCCGGCGAGGTCAGAACATTGCCGATGTTGAAAAGGAACACCAGTCCGATCAAAACCCACAGGGGAGGTCCAAGCGCAACGAAGAAGTTGGCCACTGCGGACAGGACACCGATAACTCCCACCAGTATTAGCACCCTCGAAGGCCTCCGGGCGGTAAAGCCGTCGATTAACCCCCCCGAGAGAAACACGAATGGCAGAAGCGCCAAACCGACACCGAAGTTGATGAGTGTTCGATCCGACACGTCAAGACCGAACTCCTGTCGGAGCCAGAAGGGAAATGCGCGAGCCCAGATCGCAGCACCCATACCGCCCGGAATCGATGCGATGAACAGCCGGCGGAAGAGGCGGATCGACCACATGGTCCGCCATGCGGTGCCGATACTGGGAGGCTCTTCGGGGATCCGGGCGTCCTCTTCGCTCATTCCTATAGATCTGCGCTCCATGTAGCCCCTGATGGGCTCACGCAGGCCCAGGAACGCGACGATTCCGGCGAAGATCATCAGGACTCCGCTGGCGATCAGCGGCGGGCGCCAGCCGTATTTCTCAACGAGAAAAGCAACGAGAAGCGGAACCATCAGGCCAACCGTCGAGCCGACCGAAAATGTGAAGGCAATGACCTTTCCTCTGTCTTCGACCGGGTAGTAGTCGGCAATCAGGGAGCTGGTTGGAGTGTTTCGGAATTGATCCCCGACCGAGTCGAAAGCGCGAGTGCTGACAAAACGCGTTATGTCACCGCTTGCCGATTTTGTGGTGGTGGTAGCCATCGAGAAGACGCCTGAGATGATGTACCCGAGGCCGACGAACGGAACGCGGCGGATTCTGTCCATGTAATAGGCAAGGACGAAGTAAACAAGCGTGGTAACCGCCCCAACCAGAGGGGCAATCTGCAAGTAACGGATGATGTCTATCTCGATGTCGTTCAGGATCTCCGGCGCGGCCTGACCGACGATCCCTGAGTCGAATGCCCCGACAATCCCGATGATCATGAAGAGCATCACCGGCTTCAGGCCATAGGGGGTGTGGCGGAGCTTCTTGTAGTCAAGTGCATCGCGCATCTGCTGTTTGAAGCTGGCCTTGCCGGATTTGAAGAAGTTCGGTTCGGGAGCGACCTCGCGAAGCGTTACCGGCTCTTCGGCAAAGCCTCCAAACTCGTCGCCGGCGCCCGGCGATGCCGGCCTGTCTTCTACCTTGCTCATCTGCTATCCCTCCGCCGGTAGAACTTGGGTGCCCTCGACCTGAAGGCCTTCTGCCGCTGCGCCAAGGGCGGCGGCCTCCTCGGTGGTTCTCTTCTTGCCACCAATCGGCGTGAGCCACCTCTGCTCACCGTAGAGCCCCGACTCCTTCTTGTACCTTTGGCTGAACGGAAGAGCTGCGAGACCCTGGTTTGGAATCGGCTCCCCGAGAGGTATGAGCTTGCGCGCTATCGCATCCGGGTCGACGTCTGCAAACAAACTGGGGACAACCATCTGCCTTCTTTGCGCAATGATTCGAAGTACGGTGTCGCGAGCTCCGAACACCAATGCGGCCAGACCCCCGGGCGCCGCGTACAGAAGTGCGATCCGTCCCACGTCGCCAATCAGAAAGTCCCATGGCGCACGACCGGATAGGAGCTGGTCGACCGCGAAGTACACGGTGCCGAGCAGGATTCCGGAGACGGACCCAACCCCTCCCACAACCGCGAACAAGAAAACGTCGAGAGAGTCGGTCGGCAGAAATGACGCCTGCTGAGCAGCTCTCTGATGGTGAGCCAGGAGCACCCCCGCGAAACCGCAGAGAAACCCGCTGAGAGCGAACGCCGTCAGCTTCATTCTGATGACGTTCACCCCGAAGGACTGAGAGTTTGCCTCGTTCTCCCGCACTGCGATCATCGTTCGGCCTGCACGGCTCTTCCTCAAGGTGGTTACCAGCAGCAAAGCGAGGGTGAACGCCGCGACGCACAGGTAGTACATGCTGCGTTCGTCCTCGAAGTTGATAAGGCCCAGTAGGGAGGGCCTGTCGACACGCTCGGGGAGGAGCCAGCCAAAGTAGTCCTCGTTGAACAACCCGGAGTAAGTCGCAAAAGCGAGTGCGAAGGTAACAACCGCGAGGTAGAGGCCCCTGATTCGGAGCGCGGGAATGCCGATGAGGAATGCGATTGCCGCAACGATCACCGGGACAATGATGATTGCGATCCAGAACGGAAAGTTCCAACGCTGGGTCATCGCTCCTCCCAGCACGGCGCCGATTGCCACGAAAGCGAACTGCCCAAGGCTCACCTGCCCTGCCCATCCTGTAAGCACGACGAGCGAGAGCATCACGATGCCGATGATCGCGACGTAACCGCCCAGGTTTGTTTGGCGGGTGTCGACAACCCAGGGGTAGAGACCTACGAAGAGCAGTCCCAGCCCGGCCAGGACCCAGCGGGCAGCGCGAATACCGCCTACGCCAAGCATCTCCTTGGGAACCGGCCGGTACTCCTCAGTGGCCTTCCAGGCGGACGCTTCGGAAGCCTCACTTCGCTCTCTTCTGCGCCTTTGAAGAAGAAGGCCAAGGACCAGCACCACAACAAGACCCGCGTCGAGCGCCGCAAGCTGATTTTCGTAAGAGTAAGAGACAGCATTGCGAAGCATGGTTATGAGCAGCGCTGCGTATACGGCGATCGGCAGGCTTCTCATCTGAGCGATGGTCGCTGCAGCCAGGGCTATCAGCATGAGCGACGCCCCACCACCTCCCGACGCGGAGAACCTCTGACTTACGACGCCGGTCATGATTGCGCCGAGCCCTGAGAGAAAGCCGGTGATCCCCCAGACAATCAGGGAGAGGGCGCCGACGTTTATGCCAAGCATTGGGGCGCGTTCCAGGTTCTCGGAAACCGCTCTGATGGCAATACCCGCCTTCGCAAAGCGAAGGAACAGCCCAAGCCCCAATATCGAGAGCAGGATCGTGCCGATGGCCAGCACGTGTCCAAAGCCGAATTCGAGAGGCAGGCTTCCAACTTGGAACTTGAAGCTCTCGAACGGAAGTCTTACCTCTGCCGCTCCTGCTATCTCCTCCTGACTACGGTCCTCGACGTTCCGAAATACGGGCAAGTTGGACATGTAGCCGGCGGCTCCTGTGGCCAGTCCGATCAAAGCGATTGTTATGACCGTAAGGACGAGCCGGGGAGCGTTGAAGAAGCGCCGGATGAATATCAGTTCCGATACCAGACCGAAGATCACCGAAACGATCAGTCCTGCCGGAAGAGCGAACCAGAACGGCCATTCGACCAGAACGACGAAGTTGTAAGTGAAAACGGCCCCGACGGCTCCAATGGCAGCCTGTGCGAAGTTGATTATCCGAATGCTCCGGTAAACCAGCACCACACCGATTGCCAGCAAGGAGTTGATCAGTCCAAAGATGAAACCGTTGAACAGAATCGCACCGGGAGTGCCGCCTCCCTCGCCGCCCCCTGGAAGCACAAACTGCGTGATCGCAAGCATCAGCAGGGTCGCGCCGACGGCTACCCCTAACGGTATGAGCTTTGCTCGGAGTGCCGTTGGGGTCATCTATTCGTGGACTTCGCGTCAGGTTCGATCTGGCCCAGGCGAGCATCGATCTTGAGCCGCGGATCCGTGCGAGGGGCTTCGATGTGCTCGAACGCTATGAAGCCTCCCATCCCGGTGGCCACGGCGAAGTCGTACTGTCTATTGGTGGTCTCGCCGGTGACCGACCTGAACTCCTGGTGGGCGTCGACAAACCAGGTGTCGATCACCTTTCCGCATACATCGACTCGGTGCCTCTTGGTGACAAGTCCCTCCTGTATCTGGACCTCCTGGGTGTTGGGGTCCACACCCGTTCCATCGGAGCGGTTGCCGATCTTTGCGGGAAGGTCGAGCATCAGGATCGGAGGCGTGGGAACGAACTCCTTCGGATTGGCACTTCCCGTCTTGCTGCTGCGCCGGACGAGGTAAATACCTTCATCGGACTGTCCGGCCCCCTGCCTGACCTCGTACGTCTGCTCGACGATACGCTGGGCGCCAAAAACCAGATCGTGTTCCACGGTTGTGTACTGCACTACCCCGCCCCGCACTATTTCTACGTCCTTGATCGAGCGCTCAACGAACTCGTGGGACACGACAGGGCCCACGCCCGAGACCTGCTGCTCCTTCGCCGTAACCCATTTGTAAAAACCCTCTTTGGGTGTTCCCTGAACAACCGTCGGGGCTTCCTGCTCCGGAAAGTCCGTAGGCTCGGCCTCTTTGCACTCGGGAGGCGGAGGAGGAACGGGGCCACCGGGAAATTGAGGAGTCGATCCCCGTGTTCCAATGACGCCGAGAGGCTGATCCGGTGACAGGTCCGTGTTGGGCGGAGGGACCGCCTCCGGCAGCTCCGGGATACCAAATACGAGGTCAGCGGCCAGCGACTTGACACTGACGCCGGACACCGGGGCTTTGGCGCATCCTGAAACCAGCGCCATCGTAAGAACAAGGGCCGTCGCGACTCGAACCAGCTTGCTACGCAGCCTTCTTTGCATCGCCGCGCTCCTTTCTCAATTTGTCTTCACCGAGATTAGGAGCGTATGGAAACTTAAGTGAAAGACGAGACACCGCTGCGACAAATCTGAGTGTGCCGGTGTGGGCCTGACTCATCCGCTTACGCAGCGACCGGGACAGCTCTTCCGCGGCTCTTGCGTCCTCCGTTTTGATCTCGCCTTGCAGATCTCCCCACAACGTGCGCGTTGCGAGCCATGCAAGCTCCGTATGCTCCTGGTCGGACACTACCCGGTCCAGGAACATCAAGGGAGTATCGGATTGGTGCTTGTAACCGAAGTCTGTAGCCAGGTCGCGCCAGTCCGCATAGGCCACCGCAATTCGCGCCCTATCGCCGTTGTGCTGCGCCCACGTTCGTCTTCGGGCGCGAACGATTGACTTCCTAAGCGCGGGATAGGTGAAGTACAGAAGAAGCAGAAGAAGAATTATCGGCAGGACGATCGCCACGATCCTCTGAATCTGATCGATCAGGAAAGTCCGCGGATCCGTCTGGTAAGCGACCACTACTTTGACCGCGATGTCGTCGCTCGGCAGAACGTTCTCGTTCCGCTGGGTTTGATCACTTCCCACTGACGACTGGGCCTGCAGCGGAGTTCCGATAATCGGCAGCCACTTGTATCCGGGGAAATAGACCTCGAGGAATGACGCTCCGTGCTTCGGCCTGACTTCAAAAACCGGCCCGACCTTCTCGCCGCCGTCAAACCCATAGCCGATGCGGGCCGGAATTCCTGCCCACCTTGCGAGCATCGCCTGGCCCGCGACGATCTCGTACGGAGTACCGGTCTTTGACCCAACCAGCATGTCCGAAACTTTCGCGGGAGGAACGGCCACAGGCGTCCCCGCCCCAGTTGCAACAACGTTTTGCAGCAGCTCGTTTCGGACGAAGTCGAGGCGGTCCCATGGGGGAGTCGCCGGAGCCCGAGCCAAGAGGTCCTGCACGGCAGGAGGGGGCGGGGGCATCTTCAGGAAGGGCTGCGCGTCTTTAGGAATGCTCCCCACGACATTCTTGAGCTCGTCCACTGAAGGAATTCGCGCCGCGGTAACTGTGTACTCGAGCTCCGGGACTATGGTCCCCTCCCCAAGACGGATGTTTCCCGTCCTGGAGTCGTATGCAAGCACCGGACCCGTGGCCACAAGGCCGACGAGGTTTGGAAGGCCGGGAAGTACCACGCCCGTGAGGTCCTTCATTCTGAAGGTCGCCCTGTGGCCGGCCTGCAGCTCCTGGTCGACTATTCCGCTTCTGGGTACCTCGGCGATCCGGTTGTCCTTGAAGGGAGGCAGCAGCCACGCATCGTCCTCGTAGACATCCAACCCACCCATTCGCCACGGACCCGTAATCGACGACTCAACGGTAAACAACACTCTGTCCGGAACCTTCGTGAGCGGCACAGTCTTGGGTTTCTGGGCATCTTGCGTCGGGTCGAAAAGCGGCTCCGGAAACAAAATGTTGAAACGGGTCAAGAAGAACAGAGCGACCGTGATGATCGCGACCATCGGAATCGCGCGAATTGCACGTCGAAGCTCGTACTTGATGTCACGTTGCTCCGCCTCACCGATCTGGACTCCGGAAAGGACTCCCAGTCCAATTGCGAATAGCACCAGTGCGGCAAGGCCACTTGGAATCTGTGCTTCATCCGTGACGCTGATCGCGCCGATGGCAACGATCGGCATCGGCACCATGAGCCCAAGGGCGGGTTTGCGGATCTGCATTGCAACCCATGCTGCAGTGAACCCGAGACCACCCATGAGCCACCCCACGATGGCGCGCCAACCAAGGGTGAACTGAGCGGGGGGCCTCACCACATCTTTGTCGCGCAGTGAATCCTTGACGAAAGCGTTCAGGTCGAGGATGTCAGAGAAGGTTCCGCCGGGAATCGTCATGAGGATTCCGATGACGATTATTCCTCCAAGGATCGCCAGGTTCATTACGATCGCGTTCTTGATCTTGAGAGCCAAAATGGCAAGACCGATTCCAAGCAGTCCGGCAATGGCCGCCCACATTCGGGGAGTTGCCCCCTTATAGACGCCACCAACCATGACTGCCGCCGCCATCACCGAGAAGGCAACAACGATTGCCAGACGACCGAAGGGTAGGGGAGGCTCCGGCGGCTCCTCCATGGAAAGGAGGTCCTCTGCAGGAAGCTCTCCGGTCTCGAGGGGGTCGAGTGCCTCCTCTTCGCTCTCGAGCACTTCCGTTTGACGTTCCTCTGTGGTCGCCATTAGTGGGCCTTCACTATCGCTGACCCGCGCCGATGTCGTGATACAGGGCAGTTGCCAGGTCCTGTCCCGGGTGAACGCCGGCAACCTGGCAACCAAGGGATGCGGCAATGCTGAGGGTGTGGGCGTACTCCTCGTCCCAGAGAAGGGCGACAACGAGAATCGAGACTCCCTTGTTGAGCAGGATGCGAAGCTGTGCGGCCTCCTGTGGAGTCAGCCTCGGCGTGACCAGAATGTTGTGGGCGTCGCGCCGGGGGTCGGAGATCAGTCGCATGATGACCTTGGACAGGGGCTCCCGGCTCATCTCAACTCGTGTGAATGCATCCAGCGCTGCGAGCTGGGCATTGACTCCGCGAATCGGGCGCGTAAGTGAACCCTGGTTGGCTTCGACTCTTATCTCGTAACCTTCACGAAGGTGCCGGACCGCCAGTGAGGCTGCTGCTCTCACTCCGGTCTCGAAAGACTCCGAGTAGTCGAAGCCGTCTCTGCTGTGCGAGCCACGGTCGGTGTCGAGAATGATCGAAACGTGGTCGGTGATTCCCTGCTCCGACTCTCGGACCATGAGGTGACCGACGCGAGCCGACGCGCGCCAGACCACTCGCCTCAAGTCGTCGCCGGGTTCGTAGTCACGCATTCCGTAGAACTCGAGTCCGGTCGGCCAAGGCTTCGAAACAGGTGGCCTGATCGGGGGGTCTTCGAACTGCCGGGTCAAAGGACGGTCCGAAACGAACTCCAGGCGAGGGTGAACCAGCAGCTCGAACTTCTCGGCAACGACAGTCTCGCGCTCAGTCAGTCCAAGTGGATCGCTTGTAACTGCGATGAGAGGCCCAATCTCGTACACACCGCGGCGAGCGGCCCGGACGCTGTAACGGTGTGTGACCGTCTTGCCGCGGCCAAGGCGTGGAACGGGAACTTTGACCGTCGTGCCGAGCCGCTCGGGAACTCGCTCCTCCAGAATGAACGAAGGAGCCCTTCTTAAAGCGGTCAGTCTCACCTCTACGTCCAGACGATCGCCCTCGTGGGCTCTCGGAAAAAGACCTTCTCGCGTGCCCTCGAGCTTCAAGTTTCGAGGAGCCAACAGGTAACTCGCAAAAACGAGAAGGGCTGCGCCGTAAGCGAAGACGTAGAGAGCTTTACCGGCGACGATCCATGCGAACAGCCAAAGCAGCACGGCTGCGAGAACTCCCATCTGGCCCGAGCGCGTAAGGCCGATTGCTCTTTGGAAGTTGAGCCAGCTCGCGCGGATACGCTGCGGAGACATTGCCTCCAGCAACTTGTCGAAGCGTCCGAGGACCTTCCCCTTGACACCAACGGGGGGTCCTGCGGCTCTAGCTCTTGTCGCCATCTACACCCGCTTACAAGTTTCGGTGATCAGGCGTTGCCTCAAGCTCCCTTGGCCGCCGCCCCACTCGGGGGCTTGACCTTGGTCACAAGTCGTTCGATCACCGCATCAATGGTCTCACCGCGCAGGATTGCGTCGGGGTTCAGAATCACTCTGTGCGACATAACCGGCTTTAGAACGGCCCTTACGTCGTCGGGATAAACGAATTCACGTCCATCACTCGCAGCCAGCGCGCGAGAGGCCCTGAGGAGTGCGATGGATGCACGCGGACTCGCACCGAGGGCGAGAGCCGGGTCCTGTCGTGAAGCGTTGACGAGATCGACGATGTAGTAACCAACCTCTTGCGAGATGTCCACCTTCGTAGCAGCGTAAGCGATCATTCGAGTTATCTCGGTCGTCTCGACAACTTCGGCAAGATCTTCGATCGACAGCTGCACCGAGTTGTCGAACATGACCTCGAACTCCGCTTCCCGCTCCATGTAACCCATCTGAAGCTTGAACAGGAATCTGTCGAGCTGTGCTTCCGGAAGTGGGAACGTTCCGGCCTGCTCGATTGGGTTCTGGGTGCAAAGAACGAAGAAGGGCCTTGGCAGAAGGTACGTAACACCATCCGACGAAACCTTGCGCTCACCCATGGCCTCGAGCAGAGCGGACTGAGTTTTTGGAGCAGCACGGTTGATCTCGTCTGCAAGAAGAATGTTTGCGAACACCGGTCCTGCTTTGAACTCGAATGTTCCCTTCTTCATGTCGTAGATCGAACCGCCGGTGATGTCGGCGGGAAGCATGTCCGGCGTGCAAGAGACGCGGTTCCATGTTGCTGCCATTGACTGAGAGATCGCACGAGCGAGCATCGTTTTGCCGGTGCCGGGAACGTCCTCCCAAAGGATGTGACCTTCACAGATGATCGCGACCATCGCGAGCCTGCAGACGTCGGTCTTGCCTTTGATGACCGTTTCGATGTTGTCGATGATTGCATCGAAGTTCTGCTTGAACGACTTTGCATTCATGTTTCCCGACGAGTAAGTAGGTCCAGCCGTGAGACGAGTCGCCTTGGTTTTCGTTGCGCTCATTCAGCCCTCCTATATGCCGCCGGAACGTGGCGCGCCGTTCGCGCTTTGTGCCGGAGGGAGATGACGGTTTCTTTTCTGGGAGCGAAGAATATACCAGTGGAGTTGGAGACCGCGACGACGGTGTATGTCCATTTTTCTTGAAAGCCGAATCCCCTTTAAGAACATAGTTGTGCCATCATCCTTCTCTACCGGAATCGACTAATCGTGGAGATCAGATTGACTGACCGCACAGCCGACGACCCAGTCTTAGAAGCAAGACAATCAAGTGGTGGGCCTCGATGGCTCAAACGGTACCCGCCGCTGGTCATGTTCATTCTGGCGATCCTCATCGCAGCGCTGGTGCTTCCCTCGGCTCTGAATCTCCCGCAGGCCAATCCGTCCACCGTTCTCGAGTACGCGCCTATCCCTCCCGAGGACGACGACATTAGCTCGAACGAGGGATCGATTTCGGAGCTAGGCCTCGGTTCCAGCACCGGACTCAGCACGGGCGCTCCGGCCCCCCCTCCCGGGCCCGCCGGAGGAAAGGGACAAAAGCCGGTCACCAAACGCTGCGTCGGCAAACCCCCCCGACAGACCGAGGACCCAAACTCCCCACCCTGTGTCCCGTTCTTCGACGGCGACAACGGGGGCGTCACCTGGCAGGGAGTAAAGGCAGACGAGATAACGGTTCTTGTGTACGCGACTTCACATCTCTTCATAGACGAGAACCCGAGCTCGGACACCCAGGGCCAGGAGACGACTCCCCCCGCGGGGACCTACTGCGACGTGGACAAGCCCAACGCTAGCGAGGCCAACTGTGCTTCCTACAGGGGGACAGGCGCAACAACGAGGGAACCGGACGATCACACCTTCGTCAAAATGGTTAGGGCGTATTCGCGGTACTTCAATGAGCGTTTCCAGACCTACAACCGTCACGTTCATTTCCACATCTTCTGGTCTTCCGGAACCCAGACGCCCGCTACGAGGAGGGCCGACGCCCAGGCCAACTGGGAGAGGCTGAAGCCGTTCGCAGTAATCGACGCAACCATTTTCGGGGGCCACAACGAGGTTTACGCCGAGGCGATGGTCAAGCGGCGTGCAATGCTCTTTGGAGCCACGGCTGCAATTCCCGCCTCTTATTACCGCAAGTTCGCTCCATACATCTGGTCGTTCTGGCCAGACGTCGAGCATTGGGTGGATCAGTACGTCTCTTATGTCTGCACGAAGGTGGCCCCCTTCCCGGTTGCTCACGCGGGGGCCGGTATCGAACCCGGAGAGCGAAAGTACGCGTTCATGTGGACCACCGACCCCGAGTACCAGGGACTCCAACTTTTTGCCAGCCTTGCACGGGAAGGACTCCAGAACTGTCCAAACGGAGCAAAACTCGACGTAGTGGCTCCGAAGATCACCTACTCGAGGAATCAGTTTGCTGAGGACGCCAGTCCGGACGCCGCAACTGAAGCCGCCACGAACATAGCCACCATGCAGGATCAAGACGTAACCACGGTGCTTTGGCTCGGGGGGTACGAGACGGCGCACTCCCGTCAAGCGAGCAAAGTCGAGTATTTCCCGGAGTGGGTTGTGGCCGGCGATCAGTACAACGACACACTCGAGCACGGACAGGCTCAAGAAGATGATGTGTGGAGACATGCGTGGGTAGTCACGAACCAGTTGCGCGAGGACAAGCTCGAAGATTCCCCGTGCCGCCAGGCTTTCCGTGAGGCCGAGCCGCGCCCGACGCGGAACACCGAGCTCGAGGCCTGCCGCGGTTACCGGTCGATATTCACTCTGTTCAAGGCCATTCAAGTGGCAGGTCCGTACCTGGCCCCGGAAACCGTCGACCAGGGACAGCACGCAATCCCCAGGGCCGCAAGCGTCAGCTCGTTCATAGCGGCGTGCTTCTACGACCCGGGCGACTACACATGCGTAAAGGATGCCCATGAGGCATGGTGGGACTCGTCCGCGCCCGACCCAACCGGCGCACCGGGGGTCTTCGGCTGCTACCGGATGGTGCGCGAGGGGAAGCGGTACCTTGCCGGCGAATGGGAAGGTGGCGACGACGTTTTCCAAAACCAGTCCGACCCATGCAACACGGTCAACAGAGATCCAGCTATATCGACCGGGTAAGAGGTTGGTCACTTTAGGTATTACTAAAATTCGCCTGGGGGTAGGGTGAGCGTCATATGAGCCTCGAACCATCCGACCCGCAAGGAACCTCACAAACGGCGGCCGAGGAGCGCAAGACTTCCCGTTGGCTAAGGCGCTATCCGCCGCTCGTCATGCTGGTGGTGGCCGTCCTGATTGCTGCTCTTGTTCTGCCTTCGGCCTTGAACCTGCCCCAGGCAAACCCTTCCACGGTTCTGGAATACGCACCCATACCGCCGGAAGACGAAGATCCTCAAACCAACGAAGGGTCGATCTCCGAGCTTGGGCTCGGTTCCAGTAGCGGGCTGAGTACGGGAGCGCCGACTCCCAACCCGCTGCCGGCAGCAAGCGGAAAGGGCCAAAAGCCAATCACAAAGCGGTGCGTGGGTAAGCCGCCGCGTCAGACGGAGGACCCAAATGCTCCCCCGTGCGTCCCGTACTTCGAGGGCGACAATGGAGGAAAGACCTGGCAGGGGGTAACAGGGGACGAAATCGTTGTCCTTATTTACGCAGACCGTTACATCTCGGGGGGGGGCAGCGCCGGCGGGGAGACCTCCCCCTCCGTTGGTTACTGCGACGTCGACAAGGCTCCCAACAGCGACCCCGGCTGCCACGCCCGCGACGGAGGCCAGGGAGTTGCCTCCAAAGGGATCGACCATTTTGAGGTCGTCGTGGCAAGGGCATTCTCTCGCTACTTCAACGAGCGATTCCAGACCTACAACCGGCGAGTCCACGTCTGGATCTACTGGACAAACGCCAACAGCCCCGCTACGAGGAGAGCCGACGCTCAGTCGAACTGGGAACAGCTCAAGCCTTTCGCGGTTCTGCAGAGGCCGGCCTTCGGAGGGTATGACGACGTTTACACGGAGGCGGTAGTCAAGCGCCGTGCGATGGTCTTCGGAGCGCTTCTTCCACGGGCAGCCGAGTATTACCGCAAGTTCGCCCCAATGATCTGGAACTTCTGGCCGGACATCGAGCATTGGGTCGACCAGTACGTGAGCTTCATCTGTCAGGAGGTGGCCGGGAAGCCTGTGCGGTATTCCGGAAACTCAGCCGACCAGGGAAAACCACGAAAGTACGGCTTTATGCACACGACCGACGAGAGATTTCCTGCCCTGCATCTCTTTGCCGACATGGTAAAGGCGGGAATAAGAAACTGCGAGAACGGCCAGTCGGTAGAGATTGCGGTGGATGCTTCTTTCTCCCGCCATCAATATGCGGTGGACAGTCACCCTGATGCGGTAACCGAGGCCCAAACAAACGTCGCTGAGATGCGGGAGGCCGGGGTGACCACGATCATCTGGGCCGGTGGGTACGAGGTCGAGCACGGAAAGGCAGCGGCAAATGCCCGGCCCCCCTGGTACCCGGAAATCTTTGTTGCCGGCGATCAGTTCCACGACACCATCGTCAACGGCCGCTTTCAGCAGCAGGATTGGTGGTCTCACGCAACGATGATGAGCAACTTTCTCCTCGAGGATAAACAGGAGGATGCCCCTTGCAGGCAGGCGTTCAAAGAGGCCGAACCGCAGGGGACCTATGAATCTCAAGCTTGTGATGTTTACCGGGATTACTTCATGCTTTTCAAAGGAATACAGGTAGCCGGCCCCCACCTTTCCCCCGAAACAATCGACCAGGGTCAGCACGCAATCCCGAGAGCTTCGAGCACCAGCCCATACGCAGCCGCCTGCTTCTTCGATCCCGGCGATTACACGTGCGTGAAAGATGCACGCGAAGGGTGGTGGGACCCGTCGGCCCCCGACCCGGATGGCGATCCCGAAGATATGGGGTGCTGGCGACTGGTCGAAGGGGGAAAGCGATACCTTGCCTGGGAATGGCCGGGGGCCGACAATGCCTTCCAAAACCGCCAGGACCCCTGCGACAACCAGGAAAGTAGCTACTACATCAACCCCTACGGTACAGAAGGCTGACGTCTACTCGGTAACTTAAACGCGGCTGAGGGTTAAACTCTTTTACTAATGAGCCTCGAAGAAACTTCGGCGAAGCCCGAGGAATTCACAACCAAAAAGGAAGGGCCCCTTTGGCTGCGGCGATATCCGCCGCTGCTCATACTCGTTCTTTCGATCCTGATCGCAGCGCTCGTACTTCCTTCTGCTTTGAACCTCCCGCAGGCCAACCCCTCGACGGTCCTCGAGTACGCCCCTGTGCCGCCCGACGACGAATCCATCACATCTAACGAGGGATCGATCTCCGAGCTCGGCCTGGGATCGAGCACCGGTCTCAGCACCGGGGCGCCGGCGCCACAGAGCGGTCCGGTCGCGGGCAAGGGAACCAAACCGATATCGAAAAGGTGTGTCGGCAAACCCTTGCGCCAGACGGAGGACCCCAACTCACCGCCATGTGTCCCCTTTTTCGACGGAGACAACGGGGGCAAGACCTGGCAGGGAGTAACTGCTGAGGAGATAACGGTCATTCTGTACCACGACGGCTTCATAAGCGACCAGAACGAGACCGAGGGGGGAGACACCTCCGCAGGAGAGTATTCCCCGGCCGCAGGCAACGTTTGCGATCTGGCCAAACCATCCGCGGGCCAAACGGGCTGCAACGACAGCAATAACGGTCGAGAGATGTCCGTCGTGGCTGCCGCCAGGGCTCTCTACAGATATTTCAACGAGAGGTTCCAAACGTACGGCAGGAGCGTCCACATTTATCTGTATTGGGGAGGCGCGAGGACGGCTGCCACCCGAAGGGCTGAAGCCGCCGCTATCTGGGAGCGTTTCAAGCCCTTCGCGGTGATCGACCGGGGAGTATTCAGCGGGTTCAACGACGCCTTTGCAGAGGCGTCTGCCAAGCGCCGAGTCATGATCTTCGGTTCCTTCGGCTTTCTTGCCAACGACTTTTTCAGAAAGAACGCTCCTCACGCGTGGAGCTTCTGGCCCGACATCGAACGCTGGGCGGACAACTACGTCAGCTACGTCTGCAACAAGGTGGTTCCCTTCAACACAACGTATGCGGGCGACGACAAACAGAGCGAGGACATGAACGGCAAGCCGCGACGTCTCGCCTTGATGTACACAACCGACCCCGGATTCCCGGGAATTCGACTCTTCAAGGAACTGGTCGAGGACGGGGTAAAGGCCTGCGGTGGAAACATTGTCGAGCACGTGGAGTTCCCCTATGCGGGTGCGAACATAGACAACCGTTGCGCCGAGCACGCTGATTGCCAGTACGGAATCGAAAACGTAGCCAAGCTGCAGGCGGCCGATGTCACGACCGTCTTGTGGCTCGGGGGCATGGAGTCGAAGACGACCCCTGCCGCCGATCAGGCAAGGTGGTACCCAGAGTGGGTTGTGGCGGGCGACCGCCTCATAGACGACCTCCTAAACGGCAGAGCCCAGAACCCAAACGTCTGGGCGCACGCTTGGGTCCACAGTCAGCAGCTACGGGAGATTCGATTCGAGGAATCCCCCGCCCGGCAGGCATTCCGCGAGGCGGCTCCGAACGCCCGGCCGGTTCAGGAGTACTGGGCGACCACCATCTACCGTGAGTTCTTCTCGCTGTTCAAGGCGATTCAAGTTGCCGGCCCGTTCTTGCAGCCGGAGACGGTGGATCAGGGACAGCACGCTATTCCGCGAACCTCCAGCACCGACCCGCGTACGGCAGCATGCTTTTACGATCCCGGCGATTACACCTGCGTCAAGGACGCTCAAGAGGCGTGGTGGGACTCGGACGCGCCCGATCCGAACAACGAGCCGGGCGTCCTGGGATGCTGGAGGATGGTCCACGAAGGAAAAAGGTACCTGGCGGGTGACTGGGAGAAGAAGCAAGAAGTGTTCCTGAATCCAAACGACGTATGCAACGGCATCAAGGGAAACAGCCACAACTACGCTACGGGTTGAGGAAGGACTTAAGGACACTCGCGGCACCAGACGGGGAGGAACTGGGTGACAACATCGCCTAACAGCGGTGCCAAGAGGACTCAATTCGTGAGACGACTGGTTGTTTTGGTCACCCTGGCCGCTACGGTTCTGGTCGGGCTTCCGGCGAATGCGTTCGAGCGTGAAGGGATAACTATCGGCCGCGACCAGGCGGTCGAAAAATCCTATCCCGGGATCAAAGGGGCGAATCCGTGGCTTTTGACAACTCAGGAGCCCACCTGGACTCCAACCGTCTGTGCAGAGGTGAACTACTGCGACGTCATAGCTATCACCCTCGACCTGCCCGCCTCGATAAACGAGATTTGGGGCGTCAACATCACCGTAAGCTGGCCAAACCCCCTCAATAGGGAGGACTACGACGTTTGGCTATACGACAAGGACGAGGTGGAGGTGTCCTCTTCCTACGCGGCAGGGGGAACGAAGGAAGACCTGAAACTGATTGAACCCGAGCTTCGGTTCTTTTACCTGGTGGTTCTCCACTACGAAGGACCCGGAGTCGACAACTACAAAGTCAAGGTCGAATACGCAGTAACGGAGCTGGAAGATTACGCTCCACCACCGAGGCGCGGAGGGGCCGGGAGTGACGACGACTTTGCCCCCCCGGGCCAGAAGCCACGTCCAGGCCAGACGAAGGCGTTCACCCCGGGGGCTCCCGAGCCGGAGGGGGATCCAAGAGTCAAAGTCCCCGGTGCGGACGGTGACCCAGCCGAATTCGAGCTTCCGGTGGTTGCGACCAAGGGACAGTCGGCCAAGGCGGACGAAGGATCAGGAGTCCTTTGGTTCGTTCTCGGTGCAGTCTTGCTGGTCACCGGCGCAGCCGGAACGGCACTTTTCCTAAAGCGCAGATCGGCCACTCAGGCCCTTTAACGCAGCAGGCCTGCCCCTTCCCAGGGGCACTGGCCGTAGCTACTCCCCCAGTCTTTTGAGCTTCTCCATCGCCTGATCGAACTCGATCTCTTTCGCCGCCAGCTGGCCGAGGACTTCCTCTCTCGCCAGGTTTCTCTCGGTCTCGGGCGTTCCCCCGAGAGCGTCCACGATGTCGTCGAGTCTGCTGCGGGCCGTGTTGTATGCGACACCCAGATCAGTAGCCACCTTCTGAAGGTTGTTTCGGCTTCTCAATAGCAGCCCCACGAAGTCGAGCTGCTCGGGTGTCAGCCGGGCGATCCAGCCCATGCTGAACCGCCCCTCGATCACGACCCCACTCTCCAAAGACTCGAGCCTGGTCACAACCAACTCCGACCCGCTTGCGGGGTCCTTCGTAATCAGCGGATACAGGGCCCTTGGCATCAGAGTCTTTCTACATCCTCCCCGAGCCGCAGGAGCTGTTCGTCGAGAATCTCGATGTGCTCAGATAGCTCCTCCACGGCGAGCTCGTGGTCCTCGTCATCCTGTTCTTCATCCTCGTCGCCCTCCGCGAGGGACTCCGCGAAGTCCATCACGCCGGCGTCGCGCATCGCCTTTACGTAGCTCGGGCTTATGCCGAACTTGGCCAGCTGAATAACCTGCTCGAATTCCAAATCCTCGAGGCCCGCATCCTTCAGCTCTTTCACAAAGTTGGAGCTGACTCCAAACTTGCCGAGCGCCACGATCTTGTCGAAAGACATCTCCTCACCGAAGGTATCGCGCATCTCGACAATGTACTGAGGGGATACCCCGAACTTGCCCAACGTGATGATCTGCTCAAAGGTCAGATCCCCCAGGCCCGACTCCTTCACTTGCTTCATGTACTCCGGAGTGACTCCGAACATGCCCAGGCGGACCAATCGGTCGAAACCGGGGTTGGAGCCCACCTTCTGGCCGGATTCTCTGAACTTGATCTTGATTCGCTCCCGGTGGCGAGGCCCCCCTACGCGGACACGGGGTGCCCAGTGGCCGGTAGCACGAATTGCCTCTACGTGGTCCCAATCCTCGTCAGGGCTCTCTTCGGGGGCCTCGTTCTCCCCCAGAGCCTCGAGCAATTTCTCTGCTTCCTCCACGTTGATGGTGCGGTCGGCCACCATCTGCAGGACCTTCAGTCTCTCAGTCGCCATCATTCCTCCTCGGTTTTAGCAGCGCCGTGACATTAGCCTCATGTGAAAGCATTTGTCAACACAGTTAACGAAAATCATCAATGCGCCTGCAACTTAGTGTTAGCGTGCGTAACGCAGGATTTGGATCGCCTCGGACGGGCCAAACACACTTAGGCCTAAATCCGGTCGATTCAGGCTTCCCGCTCTTAATCTGACAAGCCCCCCGGGGCCTTATCGAAAGGAGCATCCAGTGGTCCAGGAGTCCTCTCTGGAGCAGCGCGTCGAGATAGCCAATCCGCAGCACCCCCATTGCGCCACCGTCCTGGTGGTCGACACGTCGTCCTCAATGGCAGGCGACAAGATCCGGCAGCTGAACGATGGCATCCGGATCTTCAAGGACGACGTCTCAGGCGACGAGCTTGCCCGCAAACGGGTCGACCTTGCAGTTGTCTCTTTTGGAGGCTCGGTCTCGGTAGAGCACGACTTCTCGTCAATCGAAGATTTCGAGCCGCCTCAAATGAATGCGGACGGCGGCACGCCCATGGGCGAGGCCCTGCTTCGAGCAATCGAGATGGTGCGTTCCCGAAAGCAAAGCTACAAAGACGAGGGGACCGACTATTTCCGACCCTGGATCTTCCTGATCACAGACGGCGAGCCCACCGACATGGGCCCTGGAGACGAGAAGTGGAACCGCGTCGTGGATGCAATTCACGCCGGGGAGGACGGCCGGGAGTTTCTCTTCTTCGCCGTTGGGGTCGAGCCTGCCGACATGAATACGCTGGCGATGATTGCGCCGGCGGAGCGGCCCCCTCTCGGGCTGCGGCCCGGCAGATTCCGCGAGATGTTCACCTGGCTGTCGAAGAGCCAACAGAGAGTCTCCGTCTCGAGAGTCGGCGAGCAAGTCCCTCTGGACGACCCGACGGGGCCTTCCGGGTGGGCAGAGATCGCAACCACCTAGTGCTAGTGCACTAGTTTGAGCAGTCCGGCCCCCCCACCGCTAGTCGTCGGCGCCTCGATAACGGGGGCCTCGCACACAGCGCGCGACATTGGTTGCCAGGACTCTTTTGCATTCAGGATTCGCGAAGGCGTCGTGGTGATGGCGGTGTGCGACGGCCTCGGCAGCGCTTCACTTTCGGGGCTTGCTGCCGAACGGGCCGCCTATCTCGCGGTTACTGAAGGCGAGCTCGAAGCCTTGGACAAGGAACCACTGGATCTGGTGGTTTTGATGGCAGAAGCGGCGCGGGCAGCGATCGAAGTGGCAGCAGAGGATTGCGATGCCGGTCTGAGCGACCTGGCGACTACTTTTATCGGCTGCGTCCTGAAGGACGGAGTGATTGCCACGGCGCACATCGGAGATGGGGGCGTTGTTGCTTCGAGCGGGCAGAGCCTTGTTCTGGTCAGTCCGCCGGAGGATGCCGAGTACGTGAACGAAGTGACACCTCTTTCCTCCGAAAAATGGCGCGACCACCTGCGAGTCAATAGTGCCGATGAAGTCGACTCCGCTTGCCTGTTTACCGACGGAGTCCAGCGGGCTGCCCTTATTCGGAAGCAGGGCGCGTGGGACCCGCTTACCGGTTTCTTCACTCCCCTTTTCAGCCACGTGGCGGAGGGTGGGGACGCAGAATCACTCAGCAGTTTCCTTGCCGGAGTAAGGATGAGCGAGGTCTCGGATGACGACAAGACGCTCTTGATTGCCAATCTCGTTCAATGCAACTCTTCGATCGAAGCGGCCGCAGTCTGACCCTTTCTCCCGCGTTCAGCGTGGGGGGAGAGGGATCCATTCACAGAGTCGCAACGCATCCGGAGTCCGTCGCAAAGATCTATCCTCCCGGCCGCGTGACAGATGAGCTCGTTCGGAAGCTGGCGGTCATGGCGAAGAATCCTCCTGAGGATCCGACATGGTCGGTCAGAAAACACCGCTCTATCGCCTGGGTAACCGGCCTTGTTTACCGAGACCCGCAGAGCCGGTCTCTCGCCGGATTCATCATGCCGTCAATCGACACAGACCTGTTCAAGCAGGCGCACACCTATTTCGATACGACCGATCGTGTAAAGCGATTCGGTGGCTCCTTTACCTGGAAGCACCTTCTGATCGCAGCATCGAATATCGCCAGTGCAGTCGCCGCGGTCCACGCCCGCGGCCACCGCGTGGGTGACCTGCGCGATACCAATGTGCTGGTTTCCCCCAACGCGCTTTGTTCGTTGATCGACTGCGACTCGTTTCATATCGTCGAGCCGGTCACCAAACAGGTCTTTCCAACACGCGTTGGAACATCCGAGTTTCTGCCGCCCGAGCTTCAGTCGGCAGACTTTCGAAGCTTGTCGGTCGACAGGTACGAGTCGGATCTGTTTGGGCTCGGTGTCTTGATTTTCAAGCTTCTTATGCTCGGCACGCATCCTTTCCAAGCCAAGGGGCCCGCGGTAGCCGAGCTCCCATCAACCGAATCCAAGATTCTGGCCGGAACGTACCCTCATGAAGGGCGCAAGGGGCTCCGGCCCCCCGAGTTTTCTCCGCCGATCGATGTCCTTCCTCCTGCCATTAGAGCTCTGGCCGCTCGGTGCTTCGTAAAGGGGCACAGCAAACCGATGGCCCGGCCGGATGCCGAGGAGTGGGCGAGCGCCATGCGTCGCGAGGTTTCTTCGCTCAAGACATGCAAGAGCAACCAGCACCACGTCTTCGGAGGGCACCTCCGAGCGTGTCCCTGGTGCCGGTTCGCCAGGTCGAAGCCCGATCCCTTCCCCCCGCAGCTCAACATTGGAGGGCAGACGGCAACGAACGGAGCAGTTGGACCAGATCATGTGGACGCGCGCAAACGCAGGCTCGCGTCTCATGTCGTGACCGCTCTGTCAGACGGGCCACTCTCGCGGGCCGAGCATGATCACATTGCCAAGCTCGGAGCCGAGCTGGCCTTGTCCAATGCGCAGGTGCGGTCGGTGATACGTGAATGCGAACGTCTCGCACCACGACCTCCCTCAGCTCAGGCGGTGCAGGCAACCGCGGTGGCAACTAAATCCGCTCCTACTCGGGCCGCGCCCCGTGCACGGTCTCATGGCCCGACTCGAACGGTCGATGAACTCAAGCGGCTTCTGGAAAGAAGGTCTGCCGAGAGTTCTGCCAGGCCTTCCGCGATGGTGCACTTTGCCGTGGGGTCACTGGCAGCCGCGGTAGCGGCGGCTGCATGGCTGATTCCGCTCGCGGTCCCTGCATCGCTGGTGCTTCTGGTCCTGCCCTGCCTTGCCCTTTACGGGGAACGCCGGGGGCCGGAACGCGAACGAGGCTGGGCGGCCCTGGTTCCACGGTTCCTGCAAAACGTGATGCAGTCTCTGTACTTTTTTGTCCCCGTTGCATGGTGGGCCGGTCTTCCGCTTACCGTCCTGACGGTAGCGCTGCTTCTCTCAGGGGGGCCAACCGGCCTTGTTATTCGTGCCGTTGCAGCCCTGGGATCCGTGGCTTTCGCAACCTGGATCCTTGTGCTGAGGCGCGACGAACCGTTCCTTCGAGCGGCGGGCAGGGGGTGGGAACGCGTTCGAATGGCGCTCGTGCAACCAAGATCGTACCGAATGCGAATCGTCTATCTGGTCGCAATCGTAGCGGTGTTCATTGGCTACCTGGGCTTCCAATTGTCTGCTCTGTGGTGGCCGCTCGAGTCAGAACCGTTCTCTTAGAGATCGGTCTGACGGTTTACTGAAAGAGCAGTGTCAGACCGCGAGCTGATCGATCTTCGCGGCCATGATGAAGTCGTTCTCAGTCAGCCCATTTGCGACGTGAGTTTTCAAACGGATCCTCAAGCTTCCCCAACCGATCTGCAGGTCGGGATGATGCCCCTCCTGTTCTGCGAGCAACGCAACTCTGGTAGCGAAAGCGAAGGCTCCCGCGAAGTCGGTGAACTCGAGAACCCTCTCGATTTGAGAGTTGGACTCGCGTGCCCACGAAGAGTCGAGCTCCGCCGCGAGCTTCGCGGATTCATCCGCAGAAAGTGCAGGCGTGCCCGGGAGGCACGCCTGACATTTCTTACCCGCTAGGTTCTGCGCCGTCAGTAAGCAGCCTCTGCGGCATGCCTGCGTTTTCGCAGAAACAGAAATCCGAACGTACCGAAGCCCAGAACAAGCACTGCGGCGATGATCCAGACCAGCGGGCTCCTTTGCTCCTGCTGCCGTCTCACAGCCTGAGCACCGAGCACGGGAACCTCCACCTCGATCAGCTCACCGTCTGGCCCCGGAACCTTCACCTTTTCGGTTTGTTCGGGAGGTGGCTCACTGTTTGAAGGGTTGAAACTGGTCGACTTCGAGCCGGTGGATTTGCTGCCGCCGCCGAAGTCTCCGCTCCCGCCACCGCCTCCTGGGCGACCAAACGTGGGGTACTCCCCAAGGTCCTCGAAGCCAAATTCCAGCAGGAGTTTGTACCCCCCGGTGTTGGCCCCCTTCTGGTTGATGACTGTGATCCACCACAGGGTCTCGTCATATTCGTACAGGGTCGGGTCGTCATCCGGATTGTTGGGAACGTTCTTGTTATCAGGCTCGCCCAGTTTTAGGACCTCTGGGTATTTTGTAGCGTGGTTGGAATGAGTTGCCTGCGCTCCACAACATTCCTTTTGCGCCCCGGCACCAGTGACCGTTGAGTCTGGCCACAGGTAAATATCGAGGTTGTTATTGACGGGATCCGCCCAGGTGAGAGTGATTCTCACGAAGTGGAGGGAGTCGTGACCCCCTGTGTCGACATGGAATTTGTGGGTGTCGCAGTAAGCGGCCTGCGACGAAGCCGGTTTCCCGCAGTTTGCCGGCACGTAGTTGACTTTCAAGGTGTACCCGTTCGCAGGCATAGTGGCGGCGATCGCCGGAAAGGACTTCTCGATGGGGCCGGAGGTCGGGCTGATAGTGCCCATATCCCCCCGATCGAAGGCCGCTGCGGGAGGGGCTCCACCCATGGCCATCGCAGACAAGAGAAGCGAGAGCAGAACGACCTTCAACATTCTTCTCATATGTACCTCACGGTTTGGTCGATCGGTAATTTGACTCCAGCCATAAGGCTAGCAGAGACGCGCTTTTACCTCACTCGCATTTCTACCCTCTCGGGCCCCCGGGCACACTATCTGCCGGCCCCTAAACCGAGAACCGAAAGTGGGTCACGTCCCCCTCCTGAAAGACGTATTCCTTGCCTTCCACCCTTATGGAGCCCTTGCCCCTGGCGGCGTCCCAATCTCCAATTTTCACGAGCTCGTCGAAGGCGATGACCTCGGCTCGGATGAAGCCTCGCTGCATGTCCGAGTGGATGACGCCTGCGGCCTCGGGGGCGGTGGCTCCTCGCCTCGCCTGCCACGCCTTGGTCTCCTTGTCCCCCGCGGTGAAAAAGGTGATCAGATCCAGCGTGCCGTAGACGGACGAAACGATCTTGCCGACCAGAGGTTCCCCCACTCCGTACGCCGCAAGAAGCTCTGCTGCATCTGCTGAAGACATACCCGCAACCTCGAGCTCGAGTGGAGCGTTGACGGTGAAGGAAACGCCTTCCAGTTCCGATCCGGCATCCACCGCCGTCTCGTCAACGTTGGCGACATAAACGATCGGCCTCATAGTGATCGGGGCGAGCGCCGAAATCACCTTGAGCTCGTGCGCCTCCCAGTGCGTTTCGGAGAGCATTCGGCCCGCCTCCAGCTCGGCCATCGCTTTCTCCAGGGATGGGACCTCGTTCTTTGCGGCAGGGTCCTTTCTTGCGCGGGCGACGCGAGTCTCGAACGGGGCCAGATCGGCTAGAAGAAAGTCGTCCAGGAGGTTGGCCTTGATCTGAGACAGATCGCCTCCCGCAAAACCGGGGAGCATTACCAGAAGCGCATCGACTTCACGCAGCCGAGCCATTGCGGCCGCCTGGGTCTTGGCGGCCGAGTGAACATCGAGAAACTGAACTTGCGCGTTGACCTTCTTCTTGGCCGAGTGCAGCTCGGCCAATTCGTCCAGGCGCTCGTCCGGAACCGGCACGGCGACGATGTCCGCGCCCTCAGCGGCCCCCAGTGCGCGCAGAACGGTCGACTTCCCGGAGGACGGCGGGCCGGTGATACCGACGGTTTTCATGTCCGGCCAGCATAAGGGCTTGAAATTCCGAGCAGGCTCTTGAGTTAAGTTGAGTCAATGACCAACCCCGGCCTATCGATAAGCCAAGCAGCGGAAGAAGTTCTGGAGAGAGCGCATCTTGCCGCCATCAGATTCAACCCCGATGCGCGCATTCGCGTTTATCGAAACGGCGACGCTGTGGAGACCGGCCTGGCGGACGCGCCCGGCGAGAACGACTTTACGATTCGAGTTGCCGAGTTCGAGATCTACGTCGAGTCGGGCGTTACCGGAACATTGGACGTTTCCACCGAGCACGACCGTTTGATAGTCAGTTGAACATCGAGGTCCGCGAAGCGGCACGAGGCGAGTACTCCGAAGTGGCAAGACTCACCGAGGTTGCCTATGAGCAATATGCGGAGAGGCTCGGTCCCGAGCGCTGGAACGTTTATCGGGGAGAACTGACCGACATCGAGGGAAAGGCGAAGGCCGGAGCAGCGACGTTCATCGCGCTGATGGACGAGAAGCCTGCAGGGGCCGTTTCTCTGTTTCGACACTCCCCCGAGGACAGGCCGTGGCCCAAGGATTGGACTTTTGTTCGGGCACTAGCGGTCGCTCCGGAACACCGGGGGAAGGGAATCGGACGAAGGCTGCTGGAGGTGTGCATAGCTCGCACGAGGGAGTGGGGGGCGCCGGTCATATTCCTGAGGACCGCCCCTTACATGAAAGAGGCCATAGCGCTTTACGGGTCGATGGGCTTCGAGAAGAACGAGGAGTATTCCGAAGTGCTTCCGAACGGACGAAAGATCCTTGCCTACATGATCCGGATGTAAGTGCTCCGTCACCTGACGGAGCACAGTGCTCCGTTAGGCACTAGCTAAGCGGGGCGCAGCCCCACGATCTCAACGGTGAATGCTCCGCCCGGCGCGTCGACCTTGACTTCGTCACCGACCGATTTGCCGTGGAGAGCGCTTCCCAGGGGGGAGGACGTGGTCACCGTTCTGACACCCGCGATCTTGTCTTCACTGGACGCGGTCAGGAAGTAATCCTCGACGTCGTCTCCGTCCTTCACCGAAACGATCATGCCCAGCCCGGCCTTGTCTGCGTCAAGGGGGCCCTCGCGCACCACTGCGTTCTTGATCGTGTGCTGGAGCTGGCGAATGCGAGCTTCCATCAACCCCTGCGCCTCCTTCGCGGAGTGGTATTCGGCGTTCTCCTTCAAGTCGCCGAACTCGCGGGCGCGCTGCAGTCGAATCGCCATCTTGTCTCTGCCTTCGCCGGTCAGGTCTTCGAGCTCTTTCTTCATGCGCTCGAGACTTTCTGAACTGACGGAGATGTCCTTGGGATCACTCACGCTCATAGACTAACGAACGTTGCGACAAGACTTGCTTCCAACAATGTCCGAGGCCCGGCGGCTACTGCTGCGCGGGCAGCTGCATCCTGTGGAGTTACTGGATCGGTGTATCGAAAACCTCGAGCGCAGCGAACCAAAAATCAAGGCCTGGCTTCATCTTTCGCTCGACGCCGCTCGGGACCAGGCCGCCAGCTGCGACGTAAACGCCGGGCCCCTCAGCGGAATCCCAATGGGAATCAAAGACATCTTCGACGTTGCCGGAATGCCGACGACTGCTGCGTCGAAAGTGCTTTCGACAACGCCGGTGAAGACAGATGCACCCGCGGTCGCCAGTCTTCGCTCGGCCGGGGCGATCTTCCTGGGAAAGACGAACACTCACGAGTTCGCATATGGGTACGTGACTCCACCGACCTGCAACCCATGGGATCCATCGCGCATTCCCGGAGGATCGAGCGGAGGCTCTGCGGCCGCTGTGGCTGCGGGGCACTGTCTGGGGTCGACCGGAAGCGACACCGGCGGTTCGATTCGAGTGCCTGCGGCATTGTGCGGCCTGACCGGTCTGAAACCGAGGCCGGGGTTGGTTTCTTTGAATCTCGTAATTCCTCTGGTGCCGGGCATGGACACAGCTGGACCAATCGCGCTCGACGCTGACGACTGCGCGCTCTTGTGGTCGGCGATGAGCGGAAGTCAGATACCGGAGAGAAATCAAAGCTGGACCCTGGGAATTGCGGCCGAACCGTCCCTGCCCGAGTCGGAGCCGGGCGTGGCATCTGTTTATGCGGAGGCGATTCGAATCCTTAGTCGCGAAGCCTCCGCAACGAGCGAGGCCGCAGTTCCCAAATTCGAGGATTTCGATCGCCCGCGCGGGATGGTGGTCATGCCCGCAGTACTCAAGGTGCACGTCGAACGGGGCTGGTGGCCCGCACACTCGCATCTGTACACAGAGGAAACGAGAACCGCGCTCTCGTTCGCGGAGCAGCTCTCACCCGAAGCAGTTGACCAGGGTGTCCAAGCGGCCGAGCAACTGGTCGCTCAGCTGATGGAGGTTGTGCGAGATTTCGATGTCATCGCGACGCCTGCTGCTGCTTGCACGGCCCCCACGCACAAGGAAGCCGCAGTCATCGAAGACGGTGGGGGCCGTAGACCAATCACCCGAGAGCTCGCACGACTCGCCGCGCCAGTGAACATGGCGGGCCTTGCAGCAATCTCAGTACCTTGCGGGTTTACGCCGAACGGGCTGCCGGTTGGCTTGCAGTTGATCGGCAAGAACGAGGAACTGCTGCTGCAAGTAGCGCGCCGGTATCAGGAAAAAACCGACTGGCACCGAATGAGACCCAAGACCTAGGGACCTATTGGGAGCAGGGAGCGTCTGTGCGGGTGTAGATGGGCATGTGCTTCTCGTGTGCGTCGACGATGTAATTTCGGAAGCATCCGAGAAGCTCGCCGGCTAGAAGCTCCCAAAGACGGTTGAAGCCGACCCGGTTGATTATGTGCGTCGTGCTTGCCTCCCAAGCGTGTCCCGGAAGTGGAGACACATAGTTGGGTTGCACGGGTTCAACGGCATAGCTGGTAAGCGTTTTGTCCTTCTCGGACTCCGGGCTCCGGCGCGTGATGGTGTAGAACTCAACCGGAATCTTCTGACGGACAAGCAGTGACGTGGTCTGGACCCCCTGATCGTACGGAACCAGTCCGTCGTCGAGGCCGTGAACCACGACCGCTCCCTTGAGCCCTGATGCCCCGATCTCTTTTTCGTGAGCCACGACCGTCCTGCGGCGATATTCCTCTGGGCGCCTTTCGATGGGGCCGCCGGTCTCTGCCTCCATGTCTTCCACGGCCTGCTTGGCATAGGCGTTCACTCCGGCGAGTGCCCTTGCACCGAGATATTCCTCTGTCAGGTTCGAAAGTCCCTCGAGCTGAAACCAGTAATCGAACAAAGGATTTCCGTCGGCCCGCCTCGGCATCGTGGCAACTACCATCCCTGCGATGTTTCCTCCAAGACTCGTTCCGAAGATCACGGTCCTGGACGCGGCCGAGGGGCACATTGCAAGCATCATCTGGCCGGCAGCAATCGAATCTTCAGCCCCCGTGATGACGGGGAACCCTCTGGATTCGGGTATCCCATCGCCGTTTGAATCTCCGAGATGCCTGAGACCCCGGTAATCCATCGTGATGGCGATGGCGCCCCGCTCAGCGGCGTTCGACATATGTTTTGCCCATGCGAGTGATGAGTACCCGTAACCGTGGGCATAGACCAGGAGCGCCGTAGGAGTCTTCGCAGGAAGCGCGTAGTGGCCCGTCGCTTCCTGACCGTTGACAGTCAGCGTGATCGGGTGGACGCCGGGGTCTTTGTCCGTGCAAGCGAAGTCGTCCGCGTTCGAGGGGGCCGCGACGAAGAGGGCCGCAAGAAGCAGCACCACGAATAGGCAACGCGCAAAACGACGGATCAATCCATTCCCCTTCTTTTAGGAAGATGAGTCGGGTTGCCGCCCAGTCACCTGATTACTTAAACGTTGGGCAGCCGGCAAACCCACGGCCCCCATTCTTCCCACAGGCCGGTCGGATAAGCATTGACGCCTAAGTCTGAGCGCTTTGGGTGAAAACTGCGTGTGAGGACCACTTTTTCACCAAAACGCTTCACTTTGGGAAAAACGTCCCGACATTGGATGCACGCTCGCCGAGAGTCGCTAGTGCTCCATCAGGTGACGTCGGCGATGTTAGGGCGCCGCCTTAACGCGGCGAACGTTGCCTGAGGGTGCACTAGATTGGGGTGTATGGACCAGAAAGATGCGAGCAGGTGGCTTCTCGAGTACGGCCCGGTCTTCATGGGGGCCGGCGTTTGGGCACTGGCTCGATACCCGGAAGAACTCAAGTGGGCTTCGAATCTGTATGCGCAAGCGTTTGCACCACTCGCCGGCGTGTACGACGAATGGACCCGTCTCCCCGGCTACGACGAAGCCCTCATGGGATCTCTCGATGAGATTCGAACTCCGCCGTCCCGGATCATTGACGTTGCCTGCGGCACGGGGTTCGCCGCGATGCTGATCAAGCGACAGTTTCCGGAGGCGCAGGTGACCGGCATAGACATCTCCCAGGAGATGGTCGATGTCGCGAGTCACAATGCGACAAGGGAGGGGCTGGACATCGACTTCGCGGTCGGAGACTCCTCGGCCCTCGACTTCGAGGCGGGGACGTTCGATCTTGCAGTCGTCAACAACTCACTTATTTATCCGCAGGAGCTGTTGCGTCTGGTTTCAAAACGCGGAAGAGTCGTCGTCGCTTGGTCATTCGGAGGGCCCTGGGTTGCGATGGCATGGAAGACGCTCGCCCCCAAGTTCGAAGCAGCAGGAGCCGACCACGTTTGGGGAGAAAGACGGGGGCCGGGCTTTTATGCGGTCGCGCGCAAAGCGTAATCAGACCAAGCGAGCGGGCTAAGATGCGGAAGTGTCCGCCAGAGAGCCTGAGCTAGAAACCGGGCCGGAGGAAAAACCGCGCGAGGCGGTGCCGGCCGAGACTCCGCTCCAGTTCGTCCGGAGCAGACCCGGCGTCGAGGGGTCGATCATGCACATCGGCCTTCACACCGCGCAGCTGATCCTGGTTGCTGAGACCGGTGAGTGGATCCGTTATGTGTTCCCTACTGTCGAGGACGCGAAGGACGCATGCGAGCGGTTGAAGATCGAGGGCCACGACGGCTTCCCCGACCACCTTCGCCAGCGAATGGGCAAGTACAAGCGCTCCCCTGAGGACTGGAAGGAGGCTCCCTACCCCGAAAGGCAGCGCGGCACCTCGGTCTGATCACCCGGAAAGAGAAACGCCCCGGGGTTCGGGGCGTTTGGCGGGGAGTTCGGAGGCTCTAATTCGGTACTGAAACTGCTCCTGCATGCTGGTCTTCGTGTACCAGCCGGGCTTCAAGATCTCTGATCCTTGCTTCCAAGATCTCCAGTCTGGCTACGAGGTCCTGGATGATGATCTTGTCCGAGCGGTGGGCCAGGTCCGCCCACGGTTCACGGATGTGAAGCTGCTTCATGCGAGTTCCCCTTTCCCCGCCCCCCGGGCCTTTTGCGCAAGCGGAAGAGCTGCAGGGCCGAGGGATACGAATGACAGTAGCACCGCCAGGGGGCCGGGTCTAGACCCAATTTTGGGGGGTATAGGCTTACCCTAGACCGATGAGAGCTTCGACCGGAAAAAGGCTGCCGATGCGCCTCGTTTTTTTCGCACTCATTGTCGCCGCAGCCCTTGTTGTTCCCGCTCTGCCGGCTCTAGCCGACCACGAGAGCACCCACCTGCGGTGCCCGAACGACCCGACCCGCTTCACCCCCGACTGCGCTGCGCAGGTCACCGGAACTACCCTGCCGAAAACAGCGGGGGCCGACGGTGAGTTCGCGATCGTCGGCCTTGCGCTGATTGGAATCGGTATCGGCCTACAGAGACGCTGGGTTCTTTCGCGAAGGGCCGCTTAGGCCAGCAGCACTACTTAGGCGGCGCGGCAGAGCTCGAGTCGGACGTGATCTGTTTGACCTTCCGGTACTTGCCGTAACCCTCTTTAGCAGCGCCGACTACAGGAAATCGCCAGAAGAAAAGGAACTTGCCGGTTCGCGCCAGCTGCTTGCGAACCCAGGCCCGCGTTGCAGGAAACAGCAGGATCAGTGCAAGGCCGTCGGTGAGAAAGCCGGGAGTCAGAAGCAGGGCCGCCGCCAGCATGATCAGGAACCCATCTGCAATTTCGCGTGAGGGAACCTCGCCACGCTTCATCGCTGCCCTGAACTGCCGCCAAACTCCGGCCCCCTGCCGCGCGGCAAGGATGGCACCGAGGATTCCGACCAGCAGAAGAAGGCCGATAGTCGAGAACACTCCGATCACGTCGGCGACCTCGATTAGAACGATCAGCTCCGCGATCGGAATGATTATGAACAGCACAGCAAGAATTAGTCCCACGCTGCTAGCGTACCCATCTCAATGAATCTCATCGCACTGAGCGCAGACAAAACGAGATCGATCGTCGCTGAGGGAGGAATCCTCATCGACCTTCGCCCGATTGAGCTGTACATCCAGCGGCACATTCGCGGCTCGATTCCCTTGTTGTTCGAGGACGGGCCTGGCTTCGGGGGCCGCGCGAGGGACCTGCTGCCGTTGGACGCGAGGCTTGTACTGCTGAACGACGACGAATCCCCTTTGGCCTACTCGGCAGACATGCTGAGGGGGAAGGGTTTTGACGTCGCCGGTTTTCTTCAGGACTTCAAGATGTGGCGGGGTGCAGATATGGCACCGACGTCTGCGTTCGATGCTGGCGAGGTTCCCGCAAACTTGAAGCTGCTGCATGTGCGCGACCCCGGCACTATTGGGTTCGAGGACGCGCTGTCTATCCCCGCCGAGCGGCTGTGGACCCGGGCCGCGGAGCTCGATAAATCCGAAACAGTCGGCGTGCTTTCCGGATGGGGGGTGAGGGCAGCGGCCGCCGTCGGAATTCTCGAGAGAATCGGGTTCTCGGCTCCGGCCCTCGTCCGGACAAGGCTTGCCGGGTCGAAGCCACCTACCGCAGGTCCAGAGTCAGAGATCTTTCGGGTGAAGTGAGGCTCAGCTCTCGAGCCCTTTGGCGATGAGGAAACCCCGCGCTCTTTCGGTAAGCGGATATTTGTCGACGAGCTTCCAGAATCGCTTCGAATGGTCCGGCACCTCCAGATGAGCAAGCTCGTGCACGATTACGTAGTCGCGAACCCATCCCGGCATTCCTGCAAGGCAGTCGGCGATGCGAATGGTCCCCTCACCGGTGGTGCAGGACCCGTACCGAGAGTTCTGATTCGTCACGTACTCGATCGACTTCCAAATCAGCCTTCCGTCGAAATACCTTCGGTTGAGATCTCTGGCACGCGCTTCGAGATCGCCGGAAGAGTTCAACATCGTCCGGCGTTCCTGAGCCTCGAGACGCAACCGCATCTTGTTGATCCACTGGCTCTCTTCAGCTTTGCTCATGCGCTCCGGCAGGTACACGACGAGCGTTCCGTTATCGAGACGCGCCGCGACCGTGCGCTTGCGTCTTGGCGACCGCCTCACTTCGATCGCCTTCACGGCCGAGCCCGGCTCGGCTGCAGTATCAAGAGCAAGCTGTCCTGGAATCTCTATCGATCCTCCCTCGACCGGTCTAAGACCGCGACGAATAACATGGATGTAATTATAGGAAGGGGATGTGACAAGTTCGCGGCATGACAATCAAGGAACTGGTTCCCCGCGATGAGTTGTCGATAGCCGACGCAGACGCGCTCCCCGGAGATCCTGCGCTTGCGGAAGTCGCGCAGGACCTGTTCGACACTCTCAACGCAATCCCCCATTGCCTTGGACTGACCGCGCCGCAGATCGGCAGTCCCCTGAGGCTGCTTGCTTTCGATCTCTATCCGCGGCACGAAAACCGCCCGCTCGGCCCGCTGGTCATCTTGAACCCGCAGATCGTTGCGTCCGACGGAGAATCCGTTCGGAACGAGATTTGCTTTTCACTTGGGGGCACTCGCAAACACGTCACCAGGCCGGAACGCGTATTTCTCAAGGGCCTCAGCATTACCGGAGCCGAAGTACGCACGGAAGCGGCGGGCCTTGAGGCACGGGTGCTCCAGCATCTGATCGACCACCTTCGGGGAGTTACGTTCGACCGGCTCTAGGGGCGTTCTCCACGGAATCTCCACACATGGCTACCGGTTTCTCGATGTTTTCTCACTAAGGTTGGTCTTGTGAAAACCACAGTCGACGACTCCGCGCCCCCTATTGACGAGCCCGCCCTTCGGGTAGCCCCTCCCGCCCCACCTTCCGATACCGCGGCACCCGAGGCGCAGGATTCAATCTGGGCCTGGACCGCCATCATCGTTGCGGGTGCCATCGCCGCCTGGCTGATTCCTTTTACGCGAGCCGGAATCAACGTTCCCATCGCCGGCGTGTTTGTGGTGGTGGCGGTGGTCATGGCTCTTCGGGGGCCGAGAACCAAGACTCGTTTGCTTCTGCTGTGCGCCAGCGTTTTGGTGACCATTCCGTTCGCGTTCATAGATGCGGAGTGGGTCCTTGCGATCGACATGCTGGCGGCCCTGGCTCTGATCGCACTGGCCTCGGTCGATGCCGAGCGCGTGTCTCAGATACTTGCCCTTCCCATTCGGTTCCTGATGGCGACTCCGCTGACTCACGGGGTTCTGGTCAAGCCTCCGATTCGAACGTTGGGGCCGAGGATTGCGGCGACGCGTTTGATCAACGTCGCTAAAACCGTGGTTCTGGCATCGACTCTCCTGCTTGTCTTCGGAAGCCTCTTTTCCAGCGCTGATTCGGACTTTGCAGAACTGATGAGGGACCTTCTTCCGGACATAAACATGGAGCGCATCGCTATCCGGTCGATCCTTTTCATGATCGTTGTGATTGGAACGGCCTACGTTGCGGTTGCGGGAGAGTCGAAGGAGATAACTCCCGGAGAGCCGTGGTTCGCCGCAGCACAGTGGAAGACGACGCTCGTGCTTCTCAATGCAATGTTCACTGCGTTCATCGCACTTCAAATGAAGGTGCTGTTCGGCGGACACGCCCTTGTCCAGCAAACTTCAGGGCTTACTTACGCGGAACACGCGCGCTCTGGGTTCTTCCAACTGATAGCGGCATCGGCGCTGACATTTGTCGTGCTGGCGGCGGCGGGGAGGCATTACAGCAAGTCATCCGAGGTGCGCGCACTCCTGGGAATCCTTTGCGGCCTGACGTTGATCGTTCTTGCATCCGCGCTGACGAGGCTGCAGCTTTACGAAGAGGTCTTTGGATTCACATCCAGCCGAATGTTTGCGCACGCCGTAATCCTTTGGCTGGGTGCACTCATGTTGATGGTGGTCGCCCTCGCCGCTGCAGGCCGTCATAGCTGGATACCGCGAGCCGCATTCGCGGTCACGGTTGTCGCAGTGATGCTTTTCAACTTCGTCAACCCCGACCGAAAGGTCGCACAGCTGAACGTGGACCGGTATGAGGCCGGTGGCAAGTACGACATCTCCTACTGCTACGAAATCAGTGCAGATGCCGTTCCCGAGCTTCTTCGGCTTCCTTCGGAGCTCCGTCCTTATCTGCAAACCTGGGCCAGAAACCAACTGAAGGCTTCGGACCCAATCGCCGGCTGGAATGCCAGTCGTGAAAATGCACGGGAACTTCTGAAAGCATCCGCCCTTAAGGACTCGAAGAGAAATGGCGACCCGATGCGATTTCCCATAGACGAAAGCTGCTGACCGCTTCCAATAAGCGTCCGCGCGGTTCGACCCTGGCCCTTGTCCTGCGGGCGGGGGCCGGAGCCCTCGCCGCGGGGGGCCTCTACATCGCGGCGTTTTCCTATCGCACGGATTACGCCGGGCACTTTCTCGCAGGACTGGGAGCCACGCTGGCCGTGCTCGCCTGCGTCTCGCTGATTCATCCCCATCCGCATGGCTGGCTGACGGTGATCGCTCTGATTGTGTCGGTTCTGATCGGCGCCGGTGCTGAGTTCACCGTGTTCAAGCTGGCCATCTTCGACCCCGTGGATTTCTTCAATCAAAGCCTGGGGGCATGCCTGGCCGCTTCCGCCATGATCGGCCGGACGGTTTCCATCCCGGCGGCAATAACTCTTGGGGCACTAGGCGGCGCACTGACTTTGGCTGGGTTCGTACTTGCGTTCGCCTAGGGCCGCCGTTCTGGTTTTTGTCCTTTCTCTGGCGGCAGCAAATCTTGCCGTCACCTTCAACCGGTCGCTAATCCCCCAGTCGATCGACGGCCGGGTGGACCAGGTTGAGAGGCGATT